>CADBRP010000063.1 GCA_902797095.1 uncultured Eubacteriales bacterium
CTGCCCGACTCCCTGCACGGAGGGCTCGGAGGACTATACGCGGATCCTCAGCCGCCTGCAGTGGACTGAGGGCCTGTGAACCCTTTCATCAGATCATTTTCCCCAGCTGCAATGGACTGCCGGCAAATGGCCCACCCGCCAATGGTCCGCCCGCCAGAGCTTTTCTGCTGGAAAAACAAATTCTGAACACAAAGACGCAGTGCAGCACTGCCTGCCCGGCAGACCTTTCACTGCACTGCGTCTTCTCTGTTACTGATTCTCAATCCGGCCGGCGCTGCGCTCTTAGTCCAGAACGGTAATACTCTCAATCACCGGCTGCTCTTCTTTCGGGATCGTCCCGTTATCATCCGTCGGTTTTGCATCCTTGCAGATCTGGTCCACAATTTCCATTCCTTCAGTAACATAACCAAACCCGGCATAATTGTTATCCAGGAAATAGCTGTCAGTCTGGACGATAAAGAACTGGGAACTTGCACTGTCCATATCCTGGGACCGCGCCATGGAGATCGCTCCGCGCGCGTGACTGATCGGATTCTTAACCCCATTCTGACTGAACTCACCTTTAATGGTCTTACCGCTGCCGCCGGTTCCGTTCCCATTCGGATCACCGCCCTGAATCATGAATTCGTCCATGATCCTGTGGAAGGTCAGACCGTCATAGAAGCCCTCCTTTGCCAGAGAAACAAAATTCTCCACCGTAATCGGAGCCGCCGTCGCGTCCAGATCCGCCTTGATCGTACCGTAATCCTTCACTTTGATCTCGATACTGGTCAGCTCATCATTGGACATATCATACTGCCCATTCTCCAGATATCCTCCATCCACTTCCATCTCAGCAGCCTTCTTTTTTGCTCTCCATGTAAAAAATCCCGCCGCTGCAATTATCGCAGCCACAAGCAAAAGTGCAAAAAGAGGAAGCAGTTTCTTTCCCTTCGCTGTCCGCTCCGCTCTTGCCCGCTCATCCGCTTTGCGCTGCTGCGCCATTTTCTTATTGTCTTTGTTCACTGTTTTCTCCTCCCTTGACTCCATAACTGTCAGACCTTTATATCCCGCCTGAATGAAGTACTCATTTTTTTGAAGCTGTGATATGCGTACATACCTGTCGCCTCAACGAAGAAGTATACCACTCCCACTGTAATTTGCAATCAAACGTTACTATTTACAGCCTGTTTAAAATCGGGTTCTGGTTCGTCGTGCCTGCAGGAGAACCAGGCTCTGATTTCAAATAAGGCCTTTGAAGCAGGAACTCCACACACAGCCTCAGACAGAAACATCGTTAAGAGAAAAGCATTTTCGGAATCAGAAAGCAGAATTGACACCATATATAATACCACATATAATAATATAAGGAGATATCACATGTCCCAATTCGAAAAACTTCTTCAGCGTATTAAATCCCTGGACAAAAACATGCGCTTTGATGAAATCCGAAAAATCCTCGAAGCGTATGGGTATACCATAAACGGCCCCGGAAGCGGAAGCAGTCACAGGACATTCAGGAAATCAGGCTGCCAGCCGATCACAATCCCCACACATGAACCGATTAAACGAATATATATTATACTGGTTAAACAAGCCATAGAAAGCGAGAAAAACCATGAAGAAAACTCTTGAATATTACCTTTCGCTTCCCTATCGTCTGGAAATTGTTCCCGATACTAAGGAAGGCGGTTATGGAGCACGCTATCCTGAACTTCCCGGCTGCATCACCTGCGCCGATACCATGCAGGGCATCATTGCCAGTGCGGAAGATGCGAAGCGCGCCTGGCTGGAAGCTGCTTTAGAGGAAGGCATCGAAATTGCCGAGCCTGGCGAAGACGCCGATCTTCTTGCTTATTCCGGACAGTTCAAACTGAGAATTCCAAGAAGTCTCCATAAATCTCTCTCAATTCATGCCAGACAGGAAGGCATCAGTATGAACCAGTATTGTCTTTACCTTCTGGCAAAGAATGATACCGTTCACACAACGCAGAAAAGAGTATCCTGAAAACAGGATCCCTCTGCTTCCGCAGGGGATCCTGTCTCAAATACTAATCTATAGTCTCATCTGACTGCGTTTCCAGCGCCCTGCAGATCGCCTCATTGACCCGTTCCCGCACATTTGCGAGGTAGGAAGCGCTCCTCGGGAAGCTCCGGAAGGTCAGAGAGCCGAAGTGCTCTTCCTCCAGACAGTCAAGCACAGTCTGCCTGTCCGTAAGAGTTTCCAGATAATCCATGGCTCTGAGATCAGCCATCGCTTCATCCATAAGCATAAGTCGGATCGACTCCTCCGGCTGCCCGTCCGGTCCGGGATAGACCAGGAAGGAATCACCTGACGGAAATGCTCCGTCCGCATCCGTGCATGCGTAGGGATCGACAGGGAACAGCGAATATTCGCTGTTATAGAAATTATATCCCCACTGCAGAAAACCGTCGATCGCATACTTATACAGCTGCATTCCCAGGATCCGCGTCCGGTATCCGGGCATGGCGATAAAACGGTTCGACACATCCACGCACTGGACCGTGCAGTAATAGGCCCAGAGCTTATCAGGCCGGCGGCCTTCCTCCAAGAATGGCTCCAGATGGTCGGTACCGCAGATCGGTTCCCTGATCAGACCTTTCTCATAAAAGTCGTAACTGGACAGGGTCTCAATCAGACGGCAGCCCTTCAGCTTTTCTTTCACTGTGTCTCTCGCCGCGGAATAACTGGAAAAATCTTTTTCCCCGGGCTCATCCGACAGATGGAAAAGCGTATGTTCCCGGATCCCCAGCCGATCCAGCTCTGCCAGCAGAGCATCCAGGAATGCATGCAGGAACTGTCTGTATGCTTCCCCTGCCGCGTCTGTATCCCAGCCGAAGAGCTGCTGCATATGTCCATCCCGCTCCCCGACAATCTTCGGCGCATACTTCGCGCCCCACTGGCTGAAGAGGTGGCTCATCTCGAACCAGACGATCCCGCAGCGCCTGGCCATCTCCACCCAGCGCCTGAGCTTATCAAAGGAAAATGAATACTCGCCCGGCGCAATCTCTTTCACATCAACCAGCTGCACCGTTCTGCGCTCTCCGCCGAAAGCGGTATCCAGAGGCGGCGTAAACAAAGGCGTAAGAAGGGTATTGCAGCCCCGCCTGACGGCGGTTCTCACAAAGTTCTCTATAATC
>CADBRP010000064.1 GCA_902797095.1 uncultured Eubacteriales bacterium
AAAAGGAGACCGCGGAACCGGTTGCCCGGTTCCGCGGTCTCTCACGTTAAGAATCCAGTGTAGCTGATTCTTCAGTTTTCAATCAGTTGATCAGTCGTAGTTTGCCTTCAGGGACAGTGTTTCGTCCTTCTTGGCATCCTTCTTGAACTTGATGTGGGTTACATCATCCGCTTCACGCTGCGCGACTCCGTCCTTGTCGCGAACCTTCCACTTGATCTCTCCCGGAGTAATGCAGCCCTGAACCGGACATACATTCAGGCAGAGGTGGCATCCGACGCAGTTGTCGTTCAGTTCCGGACGGCGCTTCTTCTCGTTCCAGTCGATAGCCTGATGCGCGGCGTCGTAGCAGGAGATGTAGCATCTGCCGCATCCGATGCACTTCTTGTCGTCGAAGGCAGGCAGGCACTTGTAATCTCTGTTCAGGTCTTCCGCAGGAATGATGTTCGGCAGAGCGCAGCCGATGAACTCGTCCAGGCTGTTGTAGCCTCTCTCGTCCATGAAGAACTGCAGACCGGAGATCATATCCTCTACGATTCTGTAGCCGTACTGCATGATGGCGGTGGTAACCTGCAGGTTTCTGCAGCCGACAGCCAGGAATTCAGCAGCGTCTCTCCATGTTTCGATGCCGCCGATACCGGACATCTCATGACCGTAACCGAAATCGTACTTTCCGCCCTTGACCATATCCTGCAGTTCCTTGCACTGGTTGACCTGTGTGCAGAAACGCAGCGCGATCGGCTTGACAGCCGCTCCGGAGTAGCCGGAGATGGAGGACTTGCCGTCTACTACAGGCATCGCTGTCAGATTCTCAAAGTCAACATTGGTGATGGACTTGATCGTGTTGATCGCGGATACCGCAGCCGCGCCGCCTCTGATGGCAGCCATGGCATGCTCTTCCATGTTCTTGCAGTTCGGAGTCATCTTAGCGATGAACGGGATATCTGTTACCTCCGCTACCGCTCTGGAATAACTCTCTACCAGCTCATTGTTCGTACCTACATCAGAACCCATGTCGTGAGATGTCATCTGCGGGCAGGAGAAGTTTCCTTCGATGAGCTTGACGCCGGCCTCATCGGCCATCTTCGCCAGCTGTTTCCACTCCTCTACGCTGGAACCCATGATGGAAGCAACTGTGATGTGCTCCGGATAATCTCTGACCAGTCTGTAGATATATTCAAAGTTCAGTTCAGTCGGTTTGTCCGAGATCTGCTCCATATTTTTGAATCCCAGCCAGGGAAGTCCTTCCTTATTGGTCTGGTCAAATCTGGGGGAGCATTCGTCCGCTACGAAGATGCCGACCGTCTTGAAGAAGCATCCGCCCCATCCGGTCTCATAGCACTTCGCGACCATGTCATAATTTCCGCCTACCGGAGAGGATGAAAGGAAGAACGGGTTCAGACAATCAACACCCAGATATTTGATGGATAAATCTTTCTTAGCCATTCTACTTCACTCCTTTCTTCTCAAGATATGCAATCATGGCTGCAGCAGCCTCCTTGCCCTCGGCAACAGCTTCTACTACTGTCTTGCCGCCGTTGACGATGTCGCCTCCTGCGAAGAATTTTCCGCCGGCTTTGCCCTTCGGCGCCTTGATCAGGCCCTTCTTGGGATCCAGCTTGACCGGAGCGATCTCGTTCATATCTTCCGGACTCTGTCCTGTAGCGAATACCAGCGTGTCTGCGCTGAATTCCGCTGAAGCCTCTCTGTCATAGAATCCCTTTGCCTCGACCTTCTTGAGCTTTGTCTTGGTCCCTACTGCAGCGACCGGATACAGACCGGTTGTGATGCCGATGCCCAGAGACAGAGCATAGTGGAATTCATTGATGTTGGCCGGAGCTTCCTCGATGGATCTTCTGTAGAGGATCCGTACGTCTTCCGCGCCCAGCAGTTTCGCTGTAACCGCGCAGTCAACTGCAACGTCGCCGCCGCCGATTACGATAACCCTCTTGCCGGGGTCGAAATCTTTTTTCTTAAGTCTGGCTTCCTTCAGGAAGTCGATAGCTGTATAGACGCCCTTCAGTTCCGAGCCGGGGAATTCATGATTGTTCAGGTTCGCGTTCCAGAGACCCGCGCCGATAAATACAGCGTCGTAATCCTCGAGATCATCTGCCTTTACTTCCTTATTGAAGATGAACTTGATGCCCAGGCCCTTGATCTGCGCGATATCATGATCCACTACTGCCTGCGGAAGTCTTGACGGCACGATGCCATATGTCAGGACGCCGCCTGCCTTTGCTTCTCTCTCGAATACTTCGACCTTGTAACCGGCCTTTGCCAGTTCCGCGGCACATGCCAGCGAAGCCGGGCCAGCGCCGACACAGGCGATCTTTCCGGGTTTCTTTTCCTTCGGAGCCTGCAGGGTCTTCATCTTATAAATCTTTTCCTGTTCGATCGCATATCTCTGAAGCTTGCCGATCTCGATCGGACGGTCAATGCCGCATCTTGAACATGCTTCTTCACAGAGATTGTCATACGGACATACCCGTGCGCAGGAGCCGCCCAGCACGTTGTTGTTCCGAATCGTTTCAGCCGCGCCCTTCACATTTCTGAATCTGATGGAGCGGATGAACTTCGCGGGATCTGTTCCGGCGGGGCAGCCTTTGCTGCAGGGTGCGTCATGACACAGAAGGCATCTCGCCGCTTCTTCCATAGCGGTTCTGTGAGTGAAACCGGCTACAGCATCAGCAGTGTACCTCGCTTTTACTACTTTACTCAATTTGATTCCCTCCTTTTTCATGTCCGCAGTTGTGATATAGATGACAAACCGGCGGGGCAGGCCGCTGCCCCGTCGGTCCTTTTCAGCCGAGTGAATTAAAACTCGTCAGAAGCATCGCACTTGAGTACCGCGTTCAGTGTCGCTGTCGCAGCAGCCGTGCAGTCTTCATCGGATACGTGCTCAGGCTCGCAGTGGGACAGGCCGTCCTTTGTTCTGGAGAAGATCATGGTCGTCGGGATCATGTAAGCGCAGAACTGCGCGTCGTGTCCGGCACCAGACAGGATCTTCTGCCATTTTGTTCCAAGTTCAGCCTTCATTTCATCCATGGACTCTTCTACGAAGCCGACCAGCCTCTTGTCGAAGTAAACAGTGTCTCTTACCCACTGCTCCTCGATGTCGCATGTGCACTGCTGCCAGATCTTTCCGGCCATTTCTTTCAGGATATCCATGCAGTGCGCTCTGACGTCCGGATTCGGATGTCTTACATCCAGGGAGAATTCAGCCTCATCATTGATGCAGGTGTGGATGCAGGGATGTACATAGATCTCGCCTGTTGTGAATACGAATTCCGGCTCACCCTTTTCAACGATCTCAGCGTTGTAAGCGTCATACGCCTTGTGCAGTTCGCACAGGAAGTCCGCAGCCGCATGCAGTGCGTCATGTCTCTTCGCCATCGGGAATGTGCCCGCGTGAGCTGTGAATCCGTGGAACCTTACTCTGTAGTTGAACATACCCATTACCAGCTGTACAGCGCCGATCTCATTTCCCGCGTCCTCGAGGATCGGGCCCTGCTCCAAATGAGTTTCGAACATCGCGCAGTACTTGTCCGGGCTGATTCTGTTCTCCTTGTCGCCTTTGTACTTGGAAGCCGCAAGAGCTTCGCCGAAGTTCGCGTACGGGGATTCATCCATCGGCTTGGATGCCATCATGTTGTCATATTCAAAGTTCGGTTTCAGGGAATCCGGGAGGTAATCATAGCAGATGATTCCGGAAACCATCATAGCCGGCGGATACAGGGAACCTTCCTCGTTCGTCCAGATCATCGCGGTAAGCGGGTGCTTATGGGGAATATTCTCAGCAGCTACTGTTTCCAGAACTTCCATACCGGTCATAACGCCCTCGATACCATCGTAGTTACCGCCGTTCTTTACAGAGTCGCAGTGGGAACCCATAACGATTCTCTTGGCGTTCGGGTCGGACCCCTCCAGTGTCGCGTACAGGCAAGCGCAGTCATCGCACTCGATCTTCGCGCCGATCGCTTCCATTCTTCTGACGAACTCATCTCTCGCCATGTGAGCTTCCTTCGACAGCGAATATCTGGTGATTCCGCCATGACCTGCATCGCCGAACTTCGCAAAAGTTTTGATTTTGTCAGACATTCTCTCTAAACTACACTGATACATAACGTTCTCCTCCTTACTTCTGTGATAACAAATTACGTTCCTTATCTGTAATCGATTGTGAAACCAGTTACATCATTTGATTTTATTATATCCCGATTTCAGAATATTTCAAGAGTATTTTGCGTATTATTTATCAATTTTCTGACTTTTTCGCGTAAATTTTTGCCGCCCGGGGCGTTCTCCGTTTTTGAGGCGCCGGAAATCTTCATTCCGATTCCCCTCTCCGCCGTCAGATCCTTTGTGTGAAACCGGTTCCGACCGCCGGTCCGCCATGTCGCCCGCCGCTCACGGCTTCCCCGCCGCGGATATCTCCATAATATACTTCAAAAAAAGGGAAAACACCCCGCGGGGAGCGTGCCCTGCAGGGTGTCTGTCCTGATCTGCGTTTCAGAGAATATGAATATGATCTGCCAGTTCCTTTTCCATCTCCAGCCGGTGATGCAGCGTATAGATCCCGGGAACTCCGCCGGTATGCAGCATGATGACCGTCTCGCCCCGGCTTATCTTTCCCTCCCGGATCATCTGCAGAACAGCGCTGAAGGTCTTGCCCGTATAGCAGGGATCCAGAATGATCCCCTCCATGCGCCCCATCATATAGATCGCCTCGCGCACCTCCTTCACGGGGTTGTTATACGCCCCGCAGTCATACTCCGAAGTGAGGTCGAAATCCTCCGGCGAAAGGCTCACCGGAAGGTCATGCGCCTGACGCATCCGCGCGTAGTAATCCGCCGCGCTTTTCCTGATGTCGCGGTAAGGCAGAATGCCGATGCCGGTCAGTCTCATGGGGATCTTTTCATTCGCAAAGGCAGCGGCAAGCCCCATATACGTGCCCATGCTGCCAACTGTCACGACCGCCCGGGGATCGTCCAGGCCCGCTTCCCGCGCCTGCCGCGCCATTTCCAGCGCGCAGTCGTAATATCCCAGCGCGCCCAGCTCATTTGAACCGCCCATCGGAATGTAATAGACCTTCTCGCCTTTGCTCTCCCATTCTTCGGTGACCTTTTTCACCGTCTCCCTCAGCAGTCCGTTCTCATCCTGCCCTTCCCGCTTCTGCGCCAGATAGACATGGCAGTCCATGATCCCGTCCAGAAGGAGATTGGCGGATATTTCGCCCGGATACGGATCCACCGCGACGATCGCGGACCTCAGCCCGTATTTCGCCGCTACTGCCGCCGTCAGCCGCCCGTGATTCGTCTGCGCGCCGCCCACAGTCAGCAGCATCGTCGCGCCCTGATCCAGCGCGTCCTTCAGAAAGTATTCCAGCTTGCGCAGCTTATTGCCGCCCGTACCGAAATCCGTCAGGTCGTCCCGCTTCATCCAGAAATCCACACCCAGCTCGCCGCTGAGCCTGTCCAGCCTGTGCATGGGCGTCGGCGCGGTCAGAAAACAGATCTTTTCCCGGCTGATGATCCCGCTCATGATTATGCCTCCTTCAATTCCGAATCCGATTTTTTACCTTATTATACTTTCCGCGCAAAGGCAAGGCAATCCTCTTTGAGCTCTCTTCTGTCCCCGTCCGGCCATGCCGCCGGGAAATCTCAGAAATCCCTGCTCATCCTGATGTATTCCGGATCGCGGTCTCTGCTGCTCCTGCTGCCGGAGGCCATGAGCGCATACATTATGCTGGCCAGGGATATGACCGCGTCGTCCACCGGTCCGAAGAACAGATCCGGCGCCGCCACGTAGCAAACTGCTCCGATGATGATCAAAAGCTTTTTCATGTACTCCACCTCCCTCCGAATCGCAACTGCATGGTTTTTTTCTTTGACAGTATGATATAATTCCATTGCCCGATCAAACATCGCAGGAAATGCGGAACACAATTCCTGTTTTCTGATAAATACGCAAAAAAGAGGTGTGCTATGGCAGAGACAAAAGAACCGGCCACGCTGTATCTGGCGAAAAGAAAGGAACTGGGCTGGTCCAGGGAATACGCTTCCGAACAGCTTGGCATTTCAGATGATAAGCTGGAAAGAATAGAAAATGAAAAACAGCTTCCGAACCCGCAGGATGTTCTGATCATGTCCGATGTATATCACGCGCCGGAGCTCTGCAATTATTACTGCAGCAGAGACTGCGAGATAGGGCAGCTGTATGTGCCGAAGGTTCCTGACACCGAACTTCCGGGCATAATTCTTAAGCTCATGGCCTCCATATATGAGGTGGAAAATATAGAAAAGCTTCTCGTCAGGATCACCGCGGACGATGTAATCGACGATGATGAGATCGAGGACCTTGTCACGGCCCAGTTCACCCTCGAGCAGCTTTCCGTGATGATCGAGGCGCTGCAGCTTTGCATTGAACGCAAAGTCGATAAGGGCGAGATCTCGAAAAAGCTGTATGAAGCAGCCTATAAACGCGCCGCGGAAAAAGCCTGGTGAAAAGCCCGGTCAAAAGCCCCGTAAGGCATCTCAGCCGCAGGTCTTCAGGACCCGCAGAAGGTCGCTAAGCACCCCGTAGGCGGTATGGTCGATCTCCGGCTCGAACGGCTCCTCTATCACGGTAGTCGCGCCCATCAGATCCGTATCGATGGTAACATAGGAGGATGTGGCGTCCATGATCGCGGGCAGGCTGTCCCTGTCCACGAGGGTCGGCTTTACCGTTCCGACCGGCCTGCCGTCTTCCACGCGGCCGCGGCAGATGAGTTTGATCCTTTTCCCTGCCTTTGCGGCTTCATCGATATCATCCTTCGTGATATCCGCGATCCCGGTCCTGTCGATCTGATCCGGCGTGATCCGCACATCCATCAGCACATTCATCAGCGCCGTCAGCTTGGCGGCAGCATCCCATCCATCCACATCCATGGAAGGATCCGCCTCCACGAAACCCTGCCGGCGGCCTTCTTCAACAGCGTCTTCAAAGCTGACGCCCCGCTCCATCTCCGTCAGGATAAAATTCGTTGTGGCGTTGAATATTCCGCTGACCTCCGTGATCCGGCATCCCATCAGCGTCTCCTGCGTCAGGTTGTAGACCGGCGTTCCGTCCATCACCGTCGCCTCATACCGGAACTGGACCCCCTGCTTTACCGCCAGGTCCCGCAGCTCCCGGTAATGCCAGGCGATCGGGCCTTTATTGGCCGTGATCACATGCTTTCCCAAAAGCAGGGCTGTCCGTATATGATCGGCGGCCGGCTGCCCCGTCATGATATTGATCGGGGTCAGCTCCGCCATAACATCGTATTCTCCGGACCGGATCACAGTCATCGCGTCCGCGGACCGGTCAAACATATCGTCTGTCACGCGCTCCGGATCGATCCCGTCCGGACAGACCGCGGCGCCGCGGCTCTTCGTGCAGATCGCCGTGATCAGAGGCTCCGCCCCGAAAGTTTCCCTGATATAGTCCTTTTTGCGCGTCAGCATCCGGGCGAAAGCCTGCCCGACATTGCCGTATCCTGTCAGCGCGATTCTTACTTTTTTCATCCCGTTTTCCTTTATGCCATCACAAACCCCAGAATCCCGTACCCGATAAAGCTCAGGATGGCGGCGATGATCCCGTAGGGCATCTGTGAATACGCGTGCCTGAAATTATCGCATCCGCACGCCGCGGAAGTCAGGACTGTCGCGTCGGAGTAGAAGCAGATATGAGAGCCGAATACGCCCGCGGAAATGCAGGCGCCGATCGCCAGCGGCATGCTGACGCCGATGTCCGTGGCCAGCGGAATGATGATCGGCAGCGCTATGACATACATGCCCCAGTTGGTGCCGGTGATAAACTCCGTGCAGGCCAGGACGAGGAAAATGATCATGGGCGCCGTAGCAGGCGTCATAACGGTCGTCGCGCTCTCAATACACCATTTGGTAAAGCCGATGGTCTCGTTCATATCCGCGAAAACAAACGCCATGACCATCAGCATCAGCGGCAGGATCATGTTCTGGAGACCTTTGATGATGATATCCCAGAATTCCGACGCGGGCATGATGCCCTGCGCCATATACATGATGAACATCACTGCCAGCGTTGTGAGAACGCCCATATCCATCTGCGTGTCAAAAAGGATGGTCGATACCACAAGAACGATGATCGGCACGAAGAAATTGAACATGCGGGGGTTGTCCGGAATATTGTTTTCCTCTCCCCTGTCGCTGGCGAGGATGCTGATCCTCTCGGAGCCCTCCGGAGCGAGCGGGCCTCCGTCCGCGACACGCTGGTAGGCTTTCTTCATAGGGCCGATCTTCGGAACAGCGCCGATGATGACCAAAGGCACGATCAGCGCCGCTATCCATGCGTACAGATTGAACGGGATCGTCTTGATGAAGATGCCGATCTCGCTCGTTCCGCCTTCAGTCCACCCGTTGGAAGCCAGGATGCGTCCGCAGAACACCGCCCATGTGGTGATGGGGATCAGAACGCACAGCGGCGCCGCCGTGGAGTCGCAGACATAGGCCAGCATTTCACGGGGCGTCTTATGTTTGTCTGTGAGAGACGCCATGCAGGACCCGACGGTCATGGAATTGAGATAATCATCGATAAAGATGACGCATCCGAGTATCCAGGTCCAGAGCAGCGCCGGTTTTTCCGAGGTCGCCCGTTTCGCGGCCCACTGGCCGAACGCGAAAGCGCCGCCGGACCGTTCGATCAGGGAGATGATCCCTCCCATCAGTCCGCAGACGATGATCAGCCACGCGATATCTTCGCTCATCATCGTGTTCAGAAGCGAGTCCCGAAACGCCCAGATGACGTTTTCCCCGGGTTTTGAACACATGATGAACCCGACCGCCGCTCCGATGGTCAGCGCCTCGATGATTCTTTTTGTCGTAAAAATATATACGATCATCAGCAGCGCCGGGATAGTGCAAAGCGCTCCGAAATCCGCCGTATCCTTCGGCAGAAAGAAATTCAGGACATAAGCCGCCGCCATTATTACAGCCGCGATGATCAGTGTCCTCCTTGCCTTGAATGTCGAGATCTCTCTTGCGATGATCTCGCTCTGCTGTTTCAGTGACATATCAGGCCTCCTCATCCGGTTTCAACTCAGAAGCTATATCGTGTCTTTCTCTTCAGAGCTGCTTCGGGGAACGCCGGCGGCGTTCCCCTTACATGCGTATCCTGCTAATCTTCCTCGCCGCCGTCAGCGTCGTCCGCCGGAGCTGCCGTGGTAGTCGGCGCTGCCGTGGTAGTCGGCGCTGCCGTGGTAGTCGGCGCTTCTGTTGTAGTCGGTGCTTCTGTTGTAGTCGGCGCCTGTGTTGTAGTTTCAGCAGGAGCCTCTGTCGCGGGCTCTTCTGTTGCTTCCGAAGGAGCCTGTGTCTGCTCCTTTGAATCGCTGCCGCTTTCATCCCTGTCAGGCGGAGTCTCCGGGTCCGGATCAGGTCTGTTCAGGAGCTGGATGTCGACCAGCGCCATGTTGTCCTTGTCATAGACGAACTGGACTTCATCTCCGGCCTGCGGGAAATAGCCGCAGGAAATTGTCGCGTCCTTAATGGACAGCTGCACGGTATTCTCGTCATCGATCCTGATCGTGCAGGGATCGTCCCATTCCTCAAGAGTTCCGGTGGCCGTGATGATGACCGGCGTGGGAGGCGTCGGGGGCTCAGTCGGCTCTGTCTCTGTGGGCTCTGTCTCTGTGGGCTCGGTGGGCTCTGTTGGCTCGGTCTCTGTCGGTTCCGTCGGTTCCGGCTCAGTCGGCTTCGTTTCAGTGGGCTCGGTCGGTTCCGGCTCAGTCGGCTTCGTCTCGGTCGGCTTCGCGGTCGGCTTTGTCGGCTCGGTCGGCTTCGCGGTCGGCTTTGTAGGATCTACCGGCTTCTTCTTATCCTTCGCGCAGTATACGGAAACCGCCAGCGGTTCCTCTCCCAGCTTTCCGGTATAGCTGACAGTCGCCTTTCTTCCGGATTTGTATTTGCTGCCGGTAAATACCGTGCTCCCGTTTATCAGGATCTTGTAATCACGTTTTCCTGTATTCAGCTGCATGTATGTTCCTTCAGCCTTGTCAATGGTTCCGTTGATCACATTCTGGTCCTTCTTTGCCTGATGATGGACGATGATCTTCGTCGCTACAGGGCCGTCATCAATATCGCCTGTAAAGGTGATCTCCGCCCTGTCGCCGATCTCGATCTTATTATCCGAGGAAACGATTTCCGTATCGCTGTTGATGGCAAAGCGGCGGGAGCCCGCGGAATCTATGCTCAGCAGGACCGTCGTATCTGAAACATCCCCGATGATGCCGTGAGCCTCATAATGAGGATCATCCGCCTGTTCCTTCAGCACTTCCACTGCCTTTGCGTAGGGCTGCTCATTCAGATCGCCCTCATAGGTGACTCTGACCTCATCGCCCTCATTCAGTTTGCCTTTGACCTCTGTATCGCTGTCATACGAGAACACCACGGTCAGGCTGTCCGACGACACGGTCAGGTTCCCGTCATTCAGGTCGCTCAGCTCGCCTTCCATGGTCAGGTCCTTTTCCACCGCCTGCTTCACGGTAACGGTGTCGGCCAGCAGTTCTTCGCCTTTGCTGTGATAATCGACGCTCAGGATGTCTCCCTTGGTGATCTCGGTCTCATCGCCGAGGTCATAGACAGTCCCCTCTGTTGTGGTGAACGTCTTCACATCGGAGTCTGTTCCCACAATAATCACGTTTTCCGCCGCGCTGATCAGTTCTCCCTCATATGTCCCCTCTTCAGATGATGAGCATCCAAAGAGCAAGGCCATCATCACTATGAGGAAAGTGCCTGCCAGGAGCGTTTTCCATCTCTTCTTCATTTTCTTCCTCCTGATTTGACACCTGCCGGTCTTTCCTTTATACGACAGGCGTTGTGGTAAAACGATTATATCACATCAGAGTGCGCGAGTTTTACTGATTTTGGCGCATGCGCCGCTTTTTCAGAGATTTACATTGTGCTATGATTGTTTTCAGATAAAAACGCTTCACGCAAAGACAGGAGGGTGCAATGATTCTGCTTTCCGAAAAGGATATCCGTCAGGTCGTGACGATGAAGGAAATAATCGAAGCGGTTAAAACCTCCTTTGTTATGATGGCGAAGGGCGAATGCGAAGTCCCGCTCCGCACGGTGATAGAACACGCGGACGGCGAGAGCGCATTTCTGTTCATGCCCGCTTACGCTCAGGAAATGGACGCCGCTTCTCTGAAGGTGGTGAACATCTTCCCGCGGAACATCGACAGAGGGCTCTCATCCGCTCCCGGACAGATCCTTCTGATCGACGGAGAAACAGGCTATATCTCAGCCCTGATCGACGGAGCCTGCGTGACACGGCTCCGCACAGGCGCTTCCACCGGCGCCGCCTTTGACGCTCTTGCCCGTGAAGACTGCCGCAAGGGAGCCCTGATCGGCACCGGCGGCCAGGCTGCCGCCCAGCTGGAAGCCATGCTTGCCGTCAGGGATCTGGAGGAGGTCTCGGTTTACGACATCAACGGGGAGCGCTGCCGCCAGTTCGCGGAGGCGTTTCAGAACGATCCGCGCTTTGAAGGCATTGTTTTCAAAGCCGCCGCGGATCCGGACGAATGCATCGCGGACGCCGACCTGATCGCGACAGCTACGGTCTCCGCCAGGCCTGTCTTTGACGGGACAAAAGTAAAAAACGGCGCCACGATCAGCGCCGTCGGAACATATGAACCTCACAAGCATGAACTGGATCCGGCAGTTCTCCCCCGCGCCTCAAAAATCATCTGCGACTGGCGCGACGCCGTCCTTTCCGAGAGCGGCGACCTGCTGATCCCCCTGTCACAGGGAATCATCCGGGAATCCGACATCCAGGGAAGCCTCGGGGATATTCTCTGCGGCAGGCTCCCCGGACGGGAATCAGACGATGAGATCATCGTTTATGAGACCGTCGGCGTCGCCATGCAGGATCTGGCGGCCGCAAAGCTCATCTGTGAAAAGGCGCGGGCGGCCGGAATCGGAACCTTCTGGGAATAGGATCCGCCTTAATCAGGGTTCAGGAATCGATTCCGCATCCGCGGTTTCTGTCTCAGCCGCGGTTTCTGTCTCAGCCGCGGCCTGCTCTTCCATTGCGGCTGCCTTCTCGATCGCGGCCTGCTCTGCCTTTGCGGCGGCCTTCTCAATCGCGGCCTCATCCGCCTTTGCCCAGATGTCTGTATGCTCCCCTTTGCCGCGGTTTATCAGAATGACAGCGACGGTCAGCGCGAGGAGCAGCACCACGGCGCCGGGGCTTCCTTCCACTCCGAAATTGACATTG
>CADBRP010000065.1 GCA_902797095.1 uncultured Eubacteriales bacterium
CAGGTCATCCTGACCTTTGACGCCGCAAAGGCAGATGCCGGCATGAACGCCAGCGCCACTGCGAGAACTGTTATGCAGGCGATGATCCTTTTTCTCATAACTCATTTCCTCCAAAAGAACTGTTTTTCACGTTTCAGAATTCAATGTCCGCGGTTGTCTGTTCTATTTCTATGATACCACATTTCACACCGGCTTTTGCACATCGACGTATCAAATCTCCTTTCGCGCCTGCTGAGGAAAACGGGTTTTACTTCTGCCATTGATGAGGCTACAATATACAATAGATTCAGGGAAAACTGACTGCGAGGAGTGCTGACAAAAATGAAAATCCTGCTTTTATATATTCTGATCACGGTCATCGGCTGCTATATCGGTTCTTTCCTTCACAGGAAAAACAGGCCTTTTGCCTGGTCAGGCAAAATACAGACCGCCGCCATCATTGTCATGGTATTTACGATGGGAAGCAGGATCGGTTCCAGCGAAGAGATCATTTCCTCTCTGGGAAGCATCGGGCTGCAGGCTTTAGCGCTTACTCTCGCCGCCATGGCGGGCTCCGTCTTTTTCGTCAGCATCTTCCGCAGAATCTTCCGGTTTGACCGCTATGGGCACCGCTATACCGAAACTCAGCAGCACGCCGAAGCGCTGAAAAAAGAACCGGTTCACGGGAGCATCAATACTCTGACCATTCTGATCGTAGTCTTTGTCGGCATCGGGATCATCGCGGGACATTATCTCCTGCCCCGCGCCTTTCTGGATATATCGGGAACCCTGCTGACGGTTTTCCTCTGCATACTGCTTCTGTTTATCGGAATCGACATCGGAACGGACGGCACGCTGATCAGGAATTTCAGGAACGCCGGATGGCGCGTGATCGTGTTTCCATTTGTTTCGATCTTCGGTTCTCTTCTGGCAGCCGTGCTTCTGAGCATTCTTCTGCCCTTTACGGTTAAAGACTCCCTGTGCATCGTCTCCGGGCTCGGCTGGTATTCCCTCGCCCCGGCAATGCTGGCGGAGTACTCCGTGAAGATCAGCGCCCTCTCCTTCATGCACAACGTCATGCGGGAGCTTCTCGGAATGCTTCTGATTCCCATCGCCGCAAGGCACTTCGGCTTCATCGAATCCTACAGCCTTCCCGGCTCTCCCAGCATGGATGTCTGTCTGCCCATCGTCGAGCGGGCAACGAGCAGCGACATCGCGGTCTATTCCTTCGTCTGCGGCGCGATCCAGTCAGCGGCCGTTCCGTTTCTGGTAAGCCTTTGCATGGCGCTGTGAGAAAGGCGCACCGGTATCGTCTGTATCTGTATGGAGAAGTGCAAACTGATTCGGAAATTCCTGTTTTTTATCCATGGGCGGCGGCCGACCTCCGGTCTGATGCCCTTCCAGACATCCAAAATGCAAACAAAATTTTTATTCCGGATTTTTTATCCGGAAATCCGATTTTTTGGATAAAAAAATCCATTTAAAAATTTAGTTTTCACTTTTGCCTTGATTTTGAAGTGTTTTTCGCCTTCGCGCCGCTTCAGAGTGCAAATAATCCCAAAAACAAAAAATGTTTATCCGGCGAAGTCAAACAGAAAAGAAAAAAGAGGGATGTCACATCATCCTGATGCGGCATTCCCCTCCTGTATCACAGCCCTGCCAGAATGAATATGTTCCTCTCATCCCCGGCTCACGCCGGGGCCTGAGCTGTATTCTACCGGCAGAACCGGTCCATAAACTCGATCGCCGTATCCAGCGCCGCCTTTGTCCGGAACGCCTTATCCGCGTGCCCGGCGCCGGGCACGATGTACCGGGTCGATTCTTCCCCCTCCTTTAGCAGCGCCTCATGAAGGTGCAGGGTCTGGGAGGGCGAAACGAGGAGGTCCTCGTCCCCGTGAAAATGCAGGAAAGGCGGTTCATCCCCGTCGACCCAGGTCACGGGATCCGCTTCCTTTGCGGCTTCCGGGTCATCCATCAGTCCTTTGCCGCTGTAGACGCCGTTCATGAACTGGCTGTCCGAGCTAGTGGGTTTGTGATGCTCCCGCACAGCCTTCTCTCCATAATCTTTTTTATTGTCAACCAGGTCTGAAAGGCCGTAAAAGTTCACCACGCAGCGGATATCCGATGGATCTTTGCACGCCGCCAGCGCCGCGACATACCCGCCGCCGGAATTTCCCACAAGCGCGATGCGCTCAGGATCCAGGCCGTATTCCGGGCCGTGCTCCTTCACCCACTGCACGGCGCCGCGCACATCTTCGGCCGCGTCTCTGAAGGTCCCCTGCCCGATGATGTGATACTCGAAAACTCCCACCGCGTAGCCTCTGCTGATCAGATATCGGTGCGTGGATTCATACTTATGGTCGATGCGGCAGCTGATGAATCCGCCTCCCGGCACGAACAGCGCCACAGGCGAAAGCTCTTTCGCGGCCGCGTTCCGCTTCACGATCATATGCAAAGGCAGGGGCTTGCCCTTGTCTTTTCCGTCTGTATTGACCGTTTCCCGGTAGACGACCTTTTTCTCTGTGACTTTTAAGGAATCCGGCGTTTTGGCAGCCGGCTTTCCCTTCCAGTTTCCTGTGATGCTGGAGGAAGTGTCCGCGCGCTCGGCGATCCCGCCGCCCACCACGAATATGGTTCCGTAACCGTTGTCATGACGTTCCAGCACCGGCTCCGGCGCTTCGGCTTCGGATCCCGGGGAAGGATTCCCCGGCGAACCGTTTCCCGGCGCATCCCCCTGCCGGCCGGCGCACCCGGTCATCACCGCGGCCGAGAGCAGAAAAGCACAGGCCAGAGCCGCGGCGCGCACGAAAAGCGCCGGAACGATACTCGTCCGGCGCCGGGAGCAATTTTCAATGTTCGGTTTTCTTTGAAACTTTCTCGCCTGCGTCATGCTCCTATTGTACCACAACGGCAGGGAGAATATAACCGGCGTCCGATGTCGCCGGTTGCAGGCGTTCGCTTCGGCCGCGACGTACGAGTACGCCTGGCGCTTCGCTCCGCCTTAAACCGGCGCCTCAGTCCAGCGCCTCCTTCTGCGCGACCGAAACACGGATGTCGTAGCAGTCGAACATCGCGTCGACCTCCGCGCTGTCCTGCTTTTGCGTGAACAGACTTACCACCGGAACGATGATCAGCGAACCGACCATGGCGATAACGCCGGAACGGACGGAGGACGCGAACAGATATCCGAGCACCGGACCCCATCCGGAAACATCGATGCCTCCGAGGGATACGATCATCTGGATGATCATCAGCGCGCAGCCCCATACGAAGCAGGCGTAGCATGACGCCCGGCTGACGCCCTTCCAGTACAGGCCGTAGAGGAACGGAGCGAGGAACGAGCCTGCCAGCGCGCCCCAGGATACGCCCATCATCTGCGCGATGAAGGTGATCTCGGGATGCGCGTCCTTGACCACGGCGATGACCGCGGAAACAAGGATGAAGAACAGGATGAAGATCCGCATGACGCTGACCTGCTTCAGCTCGTTCATCTTATTGCCGCTCGCCGGAAGGATCACGTCCAGCGTGAATGTGGAGCTGGATGTCAGAACCAGCGAAGACAGCGTGGACATGGACGCCGAGAGCACCAGCACGATGACGATGGCGATAACCAGAGACGGCAGCGTCGCCAGCATGGACGGCACGATGGTATCGAACAGAGGCGTAACGCCGTCGGACTGGTACGCGATCTTGTCCGCGTAGAGCCTTCCGAAGCCGCCGAGGAAATAACATCCGCCGGCTACGATCAGCGCGAAGAACGTGGATATGATAGTCCCCTTATGGATGTCCTCCTCGCTCTTGATGGCGTAGAA
>CADBRP010000066.1 GCA_902797095.1 uncultured Eubacteriales bacterium
CATCGTAATGACGGTCGCCTGCGCTCTGTTCGGATCTGTATCCGGAAGCGGACTTGCCACACTGTCCTGCATCGGCTCCATCATGCTACCGAGAATGTATGCCGCGGGTTATCCGAGAGGCGTATCATCCGCGCTGATCTCCAGCGCGTCGCTGCTGGGACTGCTGATACCGCCGAGCATGAATATGATCCTGTACGCATTTGTAGGCGGTCAGTCCGTACTGGCCTGCTTCCTGGCAACGATTCTGCCCGGTATCGTACTTATCATATTCTTAAGTCTTACCACACTGTTCCTTCTGAGAAAGGACCCGAACATCCAGCTTCCGCCAAGAATCGAGAAGGGTAAGCGCGCGAAGTACTACGCGAAGTCGATCTGGGCCGGTGTTCCCGCGATGCTGGCGCCGGTTATCATCCTGGGCGGTATTTATTCCGGCCTGATGACCCCGACGGAAGCGGCAGCGGTCGCTGTTCTGTATTCCATCCCGGTAGGCTGGTTCGTCTACAAGGGACTGACAATGCAGACCCTGAAGGAAGGATTTATTTACGCAGGCAAGACAGCCGGTGCTGTACTCACGATGCTCTGCTGCGTCATGATGCTGTCCAGGCTGTACGTCATGGAGCAGCTGCCCCGCGCTATCATTGACGGGCTGTTCTCCATTACTGACAACCCGGCGATCCTGATCATCTTTGTCAACATCTTCCTTATCATCATCGGAATGCTGATGGATGATACCAGCGGAATCCTGCTGACAACACCGATCATGCTGCCGGTAGTTACGGCGCTGGGGATCCACCCGATCCACTACGCTGCCATCATGGCTATCAATCTGGGCCTCGGATGCGTAACGCCTCCGACCGCTCCGTTCCTGTATTTCGGTTCCCGTGTCGGAAACGCTCCCATCAATGAGATGATGAGGCCGACACTGTGGTATATCTTCTGCGCGTGGATACCTACGCTGATCATTACCACATACATTCCGATCCTGGCGACATTCCTGCCGAGAACATTCGGATACATGTAAGGAGCCGTTGTGAAAAAGAATAATAAAGCCGCGGAAACAAATAAGGGCATGACGGAATGTGAACATCAGTATACTTTCAAAAAAGAGTATCTGTTTACAGATGTCAATATGCTCCTGTCGAAAAAAATATGCGAGAAATGCGGCAAGGAAATCGTTCTAAGCAAGAGATCGAAGACGCAGGTCGTCATGTTTTCATCGCTGATGGTCGTGCTGCTTGTTCTCTGCGAGACGATGCTGAAAAAGGTGCTTCCCGATGTTTCCTATGTTACAAAAGCGCTGGTCGTGGTGCTGCTGTTCTGCATCATACTGGGGTTCGGCCTTTATTACCTGATGAACCGGGCGACCTACGTGACATACACTCCCACGGAAAGAAGCCATCGTTACCGCGACGCCTATGAACAGGCAAGGCGCGAGAACGATGAGCGGACCCGGAAGAAGTATGAGCACGCTATCGAGGCCCGTGAACAGAAAAGGCTGGAAAAAGAACAGCGGAAACAGGCTAAAAAAGGAGGCGGGCGTCCTCCGGAGTCATGATCTCCGGAAAGAAGGAAACCGATGAAGAACCTGTAAAGTGAAACAAAACCTCTGCGGCCGGACACTTCGTACCGGAGGCAGAGGTTTTTTCTGAAAAAATCCAATTAAGGGGAAGGAGATTACGCAATGAACCTGGAGAAAACGGTAAAGTCGCTTCGGAAGAAGCTTTATACGGTATCTGTTTTTGATTCCCCTGAGGAAGCGGCAGAGTATCTGGATTCGCGGATCGACGGGCATATCGTGGGGTTCGGGGATTCCAGAACCATCATCGACATGAAGCTGTATGATAAGCTTTCAAAGCATAACACAGTATATGACCCGAACCAGAGCGAGGATAACGACGGATTCCTCGAGATCGCGCAGAAGTGCCTGACAGCGGAAGTGTTTCTGACTTCGGTCAACGCTATGGCGGAGACCGGTGAAATGGTCAATATCGACGGAACAGGAAACCGGGTGGCGGGATCGCTGTTCGGGCATGAGAAGGTATATTTCGTAGTCAGTACGAACAAGATCGAGCCTGACCTGGAAACGGCGGTTTTCCGCGCGCGCAATATTGCCGCGCCGAAAAATTCGCTGAAGTACGATCTTACAACGCCATGCGTTCTTAACTACAAGAAGACCGGAGAACTGAAATGCTTCGACTGCGCTCATCCGGACCGTATCTGCAACTGCGTCATCACATATTGCAGGAAAATGCAGGACATCGAGGATGTTGAAGTCGTGCTGATCGATGAAGAAATGGGATTCTGAGCAAATCAGAGTTTTCAATCCACTCCTGTTTGTGGTATCATATATTGAGTATCGCCGGGGATTTGCCCGGCAGGCAGAATAAAAAAGAAACGGAGCTGTATCGCCTGTGAATATCAATCAAAATCTGAGAAAACTGTTTGCGCTTCTGGCAGGAATATTCCTTCTGTTCAAGCTCATCGAAAAAATAGACTTCCGTGAAGAAGAGGAGGAAAGTTTCCTTAGCCGAGAGTTTGATGATATCTGGTAAGGAGCGGTAAGTATAAATATGAGAACACTGACTATTATCAGCGGCGTCCTGATGCTCGCTACGGGCGCCTTCTGTTTTATTAATCAGGGACAGACTTTTCTGGCCCTCGCTTTTGTGGTGGGCATCGTAATGGTGATCAACGGGATCATCCATACTATCTCATACATCGTAGGACGCGGTCTGAACAACCGGGGCGACAACAACGGCTGGATTCTTGTGGACGCCCTGATCACACTGCTTCTTGGCATACTTGTCCTCTGCAATCAGCTCGTTGTGGACATGGCTATCCCGATGGTATTCGGCATGTGGGTGCTGGTCTCCGGCATCCTCAGAGTTGAAGCGGCTACACACATCAACATTGAACGGAAACTCTCCAACTTCAGATCCACGCTGATCACGGGAATTCTGACGGTGATCGTCGGCATCTTTGGATTTATCAATCCGTTTGTGGCCTGGATCACGACGGTGTTTCTGCTGGGCATCTTCCTCTGCATGCAGGGAATCAATATCATTGAGCTCGGCATCAACATGCCGCACGAAAAGAAAGACTACATCAGAATATACAAGAGAAAACGCGAGCCTGTGAAGATCACCAGCGAGGACGAGACGCCCGAGGCGGTGGAACAGCGTCTGGAGGCTAAGGCTGAGGAGGAAAAGCAGGCTGCGGAGCAGGCTGAACTGATGCAAACCATAGGAGCGGTACCGGATGAGCCGAAGGTATGATGTCTGTATCATTGGAGGCGGTGCCGCAGGCCTTGCGGCGGCTGTCTCGATAGACAGGAGCCTTAAAACCTGTATTCTTGAGAAAAACCCGATCCCGGGTCGGAAGCTGCTGGCAACGGGCGGAGGCAGATGCAATCTGACCAACGCCGCGTGTGCCGGTTCGCGGAAGACTCTGGATTTTTTTGCTTCCATCGGCCTTGAGACCAGACTGGAGGAGGAAGGAAGATATTATCCGTATTCGGGACGCGCTTCCGATGTGGTGAAGATTCTCGCGGACCGGGCGGATGAAGCGGGGAGAGATCTGTATCTGAACTGCGAGGTCCGGTCCATACAAAAGCGGGACGGACGATTTCTGATCCGGGCGGAGGAAAAAAGCGCCCGCGGCGGAGCGCGGGATGCTGCCCCTGTCTCCTTTGACTGCGGCAGAGTGCTTCTTGCCTGCGGCGGAAAGGCAGGGCCGCAGTACGGCACAACAGGAGACGGATACCGGCTGGCCACTTCGCTGGGCCACAGCTTAAACCGCGTATATCCCATACTTACGGCTGTGGAGTGCGGGGACATGGAAGACCTGAAAGGAATCCGCGCCCGCGGGAAGGTGACCCTGAAAAAGGACGGAGTTCCGCTGGCGTCCGAGACAGGAGAGATACAGTTCACCGGGGATGGAATCTCGGGGATCTGCGTATTTAACCTGACGCCGCTGATCCGGGCCGGGGAGGGGGAAACCCTTCAGGAGGCGCTGGGCCGGTTTGAGGTCTGCCTGGATCTGGCTCCCGACCTGACAGACGAGAGGCTTGAAGGACGGGAAAGCAGCTTCGGGATCCTGACTGAAGCGCTGGCGGAAAGAGTTCCCGTGGAGGAGATAAAGGACTGGAGGCTTCCGGTACGGGGCGTCAAGGGATGGCGCCAGGCGCAGTGCACCGGAGGCGGGATCCCGCTGTCCGAGGCGGATCCTGTGACGATGGAATCCAGATGCTGCGGGGGTCTGTATCTTGCGGGTGAGATCCTTGACAGGCAGGGACCATGCGGGGGATATAATCTGCAGAACGCGTGGGAGACCGCGCTGGCCGCGGCCGAGGCGATCAATGCCGCCGCGGCGGAAAAATGATCCGCATAAGAGGCGGAAAAGAGGAAACGGAATATGACAAGTGTAACAGTAAGCGATACGATCGAACGGAATGAGCTGTTCGGAAGCATGGACAGAAATCTCCGGATGATCGAAAAGAAGTTTGACTGCCTGATCATTCAGAGGGACAACGAGCTGCTGATCCGGGGAGAGCAGTCTGAGGAGGCTGCCGGAGTGCTCCGGGAGATGATGCGCGCTCTGGAAAGAAATGAGCCTCTGGACCAGCAGAAGATCGATTACATCATGGATCTGAACGGCAGAGGGATCTCCTACAGCAGAGAGCATGTAAGCAAGGATATCATCTGCTTTACCCATGAGGGACGGCCGCTTCGTCCGAAGACCATCGGCCAGCGCCTTTACGTGGAGATGATCCGCGAGAAGGATATCGTGTTCGGCATCGGTCCGGCGGGAACAGGCAAGACATATATCGCGGTTGCGATGGCGGTGAACGCCTTCAAAAACCGTGAGGTGCAGAAGATCATCCTGGCCCGTCCCGCGGTCGAAGCGGGAGAGCGCCTGGGTTTTCTCCCGGGCGACCTTCAGGAGAAGGTGGACCCCTATCTGAGGCCGCTCTATGACGCGCTGTATGATGTCCTCGGCAGAGAGAGCGCCCTCAGGCTCAAGGAGAAGGAAGCCATCGAAGTGGTCCCCCTCGCATACATGCGCGGCAGGACCCTCGACAATTCGTTTATCATACTGGATGAAGCGCAGAATACCACGCCCGAGCAGATGAAGATGTTCCTGACCAGAATGGGATTTGATTCCAAGGTCGTGGTTACCGG
>CADBRP010000067.1 GCA_902797095.1 uncultured Eubacteriales bacterium
GAGGCAGGATGGGGCGACGGCTTCGGCAACACTGTGATAATCGATCACGGCGGCGGGCTGACCAGCCAGTACAACCATCTTTCAGCCATCGATGTCACTACCGGACAAAAAGTGGACGCGGGAGAGAAGATCGCCGAGGTTGGATCCACTGGGTTCTCCACCGGGCCACACCTGGATTTCCGTGTTTATGAGAACGGCGAGGTCGTCAACCCCAGAACACATTTCTGATAATAAAAAACATTTGACTGATATGAAAGAAATAAACAGCATGATTGAGAAACTGCTTACGCAGCGGGGGATCACGGATCCGGCAGACCGGGAGGAATACCTTTCCGCGAAGCCTAAGAGGACCTACGATCCTTTTCTCATGAAAAATCTCAGAGAGGGAGCGGAGCTGATAGCCGCGGAGGCGGAGAAGGGAACGAAGATCTGCGTCTACGGAGATTATGACGCGGACGGCGTAACCTCTGTCTGCATTCTTATGACCGCGTTCTCATATCTGACAGATAAACTCATGTATTATATCCCGTCCCGGTTTGAGGAAGGATACGGAATGAACCGTGAGGCTGTCCGCAGGATCCATGAACAGGGAGCGGGACTTATCGTGACTGTTGACTGCGGAATCACGTCATGCGATGAGATCGATCTCGCGAAGGAACTGGGCATGCAGGTGGTTGTAACAGATCACCACAGAGCCGGGGAGCAGCTCCCCGGCTGCATTGTGATAGACCCGAAGCAGCCGGGAGATACGTATCCGTTCCGTGAACTGGCCGGCTGCGGCGTTGCCTACAAACTGGTGCAGGCGCTTCAGCGGCTGGGGTCTCTGCCTCAGCATGTGGTCCGGGATCTTCTGGATATCGCGGCGGTGGGAACGGTAGGGGATGTTGTGTCCCTTACGGATGAAAACAGAACCATCGTGCGGTACGGGCTTGCCAGCCTGAACCGCAAAGGCAGGGCGTCCCTGAAGACGCTGGAGGACGCCATCTCGCTCCATACGATCACATCGGAGAATATCGCGTTCGGGATCACTCCGCATATCAACGCGGCGGGACGAATGGACCGCGCGGATGAAGCAGTGAAGCTCCTTATGGCTGAAGATCAGAAGACGATTGACGCGCAGGTGGAAAAAATGGTCGCGTTCAACCGCCTGAGGAAGGCGGAACAGGAGAAGGCTTATAAGAAAAGCGCCGGAATGCTGAAAGGCGGGGAGAACTTCATCTGTCTCAGAGTTGAGGGGATCCACGAGGGCATCGCCGGGATCGCGGCGGGAAAGCTCAGAGAGGCGGAAGGAAAGCCGGTGATCCTCACGACCCCTTCTGAAGGAGGACTCCTGAAGGGAACAGGACGCAGCATCCCCGGCCTTGATCTGTTTCAGATGATCAGCCGGTACCGGGATCTGTTCGTCCGCTTCGGAGGACACAGAAGCGCCTGCGGATTTACGATCAGAGAAGAGAACTTTGAAACGCTGAAGAAGAACCTTGAGGAGGACGCGCGCGTTCTGTTCTCGGAATATCCGGAACTCCTGGATACAGGAGGAGAATACGATCTGGAGATCTCTCCTGAGGATGTCACCGCGGAGTTTTCAGACGCGCTGTCCGCGATGGAGCCTTTCGGCGAGGGAAACCCGAAGCCCAGGTTTCTTCTGCGGAATATATACTTAAACCGTATCATGTATATGGGCGCGGAAAACACACACGCCAGATTCACCGGTGTCCGCGGCGGCGCCGCGGTCTCCTGCGTTCTGTTCCGCAGGGCGCAGGAAATCAGGAACCTTCTGGAATCGGGAGGCCCCGCTGACATGATAGGGACCATAAGCAGCCAGTACTGGAACGGTGTACGCAGAATTCAGTTTATTGTTGAGGAAATACAGCCTGCCGGGGAGGTCGGATAAAGATGGAAAATACACAGCTTGTGACGGAAAACAGAGAGCCGGAAAAAAAGAAGAAGGGATCAAAGCTGAAATATGTGATCACAGCCTGCGCTGCCTTTGCGGCCGGCATAATTATCACGCTGGCCGTATCGTCGGCTATGCATGGCGCCGCGGTCCCGCCGGGCAACGGAGGAAAGATCGACCAGAACAAGATCAACATCCTTCAGGGAATGGTCGATAAATATTACAAAGGAGACAGCTACAAGAAGGAAGATCTGGTTGAAAACGCATACCGCGGGTATATCGCCGGACTTGGGGATCCGTATTCAGGATATATGTCGGCGAATGAATACCAGAATTACATGGCCTCCACCGAGGGAGAGTACTCCGGCATAGGAATCACATTCCAGGAGAACGGAGACGGAAGCTTTGTTGTTGTAAGCGTAAGCAGCGGCTCTCCTGCGGAAAGAGCCGGATTCAAGCCGGATGATATCCTTCTCACCGTGGATGGCAAGACCTATGATGATATAGACCTGATGGCCGCGAGCATCCGGGGAAAGGAAGGAACGGAGGTCGAACTCACTTATATCCATGACGGAAAGGAAAAGACCGCGAAGCTGAAGCGCGAGAAGATCGTGCAGCATTCCGTGGAAAGCGAGATGCTTGACGGAAATATCGGTCTGATACGGATCACATCCTTTATTTCGAGCACAGCAGGGGATTTTGACAAGGCGCTGAAGGAGATGGAGGCGAAGAAGCCCGCCGGTCTGATCCTGGATCTCAGGGACAACGGCGGCGGCCTTGTCAACGACTGCGTTTCCGTAGCGGACGCGTTTCTCGATGAAGGACCTGTCTGCTATCTTCAGGATAAAGAAGGGAACATGGATTCGTACACAGCGAAGGACGGAAAAACGGATCTGAAAACAGTCGTGCTCGTAAACGGAAACAGCGCGAGCGCTTCCGAGATCCTGGCATACGCCATGAAGGACAACGGCTATCAGATCGTCGGCGAGAAGACCTTCGGCAAGGGCGTTATTCAGGTTCCGTTCCCGCTGGAGGACGGATCCGCCCTGAAGCTGACCGTTCTGGAGTATCTCTCCCCGGATAAGCATCAGGTCCACAAGAAAGGCGTGGAACCTGATGTGGAGGCGGAGGATGACGAAAACACAGAACAGGATGAGCAGATTGAGAAAGCTGAGGAGCTTCTGAAATGATTTCAGGAAAATATAATCCTGCAATCTGAAGAAATTGCGGCCCGGGGACATTCTCTGTGGTATACTCTAAAAAAGTCAGAAAACTGGCAGTGATACACGTATGAGGAGGGATGTATCTATGAAAAAATCTCTTGTTTTGATGATAATTCTTGCCGCGTTAGCGTGCGCGATGTTTACAGCCTGCGGATCGTACGGAACTACCGAAGGAACTGAGGATTTTGATATTACAAAAGCTGAGGATTCCCCGGAATGGGTGGGCTCTCTCGATCAGGCCAAAGACGCCGAGCAGCTGTTTGTAGTCGCTGCGATCGGGAAAACGACGGCATATGTTTCCATGCACCAGAAGGACAAGGACGGAAACTGGAAGCAGATCATCACTACGCCGGGCTATATCGGAAAGAACGGCCTCGGCAAGACAAAGGAAGGGGATTACAAGACTCCGGTCGGTACGTACAGATTCAATTACGCCTTCGGAATCAATGAGGATCCCGGCTGCTCCGCCTTTGAGTATCAGCAGGTAACAGATGATGATTACTGGTCCGGAGACCAGAAAAAGGGCCATAAGTACAATCAGATGGTCAGCATAAAAGACATCCCGGATCTGAATACGGATGACAGCGAGCATATTGTCGAATATCCGGTTCATTATCAGTACTGCCTGAACATCAGCTACAATGACAAGGGAACCCCGGGAAAGGGCTCCGCGATCTTCCTGCACTGCCTCGGCCCCCAGAAGCCGTATACAGGAGGCTGCGTGGCTATCCCGAAGGATCAGATCATCCAGGTGCTCAAAAATGTTGACAAAGACTGTGTCGTTGTGATCGATTCCCTGAACAAAATCAGTCCCGAACTCTGGAAAGAATGGGATCTGTGATCCGAAAAGAACTTCTTATGTAATAAAGTCAAGAAACAAAACCGATTCCCGCACAGAATCGGTTTTGTAATTACTGTGCAACCGTTATTATGAATGACAGCAAACTCAGAAAATATGAATATACGATGGTCATAAGCGGCGCCGGCGTGATCGCGTTCGGAGTCTGGAGCGTGATCAAGGCGGTGATCGTTGTCATCTCTAATTCACTCGGCATATTCGGGGAGTTTTACAGCGAGAAGGACATGATGCAACTCAATGAGCTTGGTATTACAGAACAGGGCGCCAGCCTGCTGGTCGCGGTCATAGTGTTTCTGTTACTGATCATTGACCTTCTTATGCGTCTTTATATCGGACTCAGGGCGGTCGCGGAGGCGCGGCGCCTTCGCAAAACCAGGAGCGCCTACATCGTGCTGGCTGTAATTATGGGGCTCTTCCTGCTCATCGGACTGATTCTCAGACCGTTTCAGTACGCGCAGGGAACATACGAAGATGACATTCTCGATTCGGCTTTCGCGTCGGGAATCGCGGATATGACTTCGCTGCTGGCGATAACAGAGCTGGTCATTTCTGCAGTTATGGTGCGGAGGCTTCGAAAAAAAGCAGGCCGGCAGGAAACGGAGAGTGAATGATGCAGGAGGATTTCCACTATTACGCGACATACGCCGCGTCTTATCTGGCAGGCTATACGCATGAAGAGAGCCTGGAAATATGCTACAGCGCGCAGCTGGTGGATCTGTGCTCCGCGGCTTTTCTCCGCAGGATCAGCGCGCCGGCCGCCGCTGCCACAACGCAGCTTCAGCTTGAGCTTATGGATTCACGGTCAGACCCGGCGGCGCTACAGGACATTACCCGCATATGGGCGTCCTTTCATTTCCTGCCGGGGGATCTTTACGCTCCGTGCCGGGGAGGCCGCCGCTACCGCAGCAAATATCGTCTGATCTGCGGGCCGAACGGAGAACTTCTGAAGGACACCGTGCAGCTGGCAATGAATAAGGGAACTCAGGCAGCCGGACTGGCCATGCATGTTCTGGCGGATACCTGGGCGCACTCTTACTTTGCCGGAACGCCTTCGCTTGTCATCAATAACACCACATATGATTTTTACGAGCTTATAGGAAGCGGTGAAGACGCCCGGGAGCGCAGAGTCGATTTTCGCCACAATCCTTCCGCGCCGGATGACCTGGAGGCAGGCAAATATACGAACAGCGTTTACCAGAGCAGCGAGAACCATGTCATGAATCTCGGGCACGGCAGGGCAGGCCATCTTCCTGATTACAGCTTCATAAAGTACAGATATCTTCCCGCGTGGAACAGCTATGACTATGTGACCAAGGACAATCCCGCGGATTATATGCGGGCTTTCTGCCAGATGATTTACGCCCTGCGCTGTCTAAGGGGGGATCATCCTGCCTTTGAGACAGATACCTATGATTTCGAAACGATAGAGCCTTACAGGGACAGGATCGAGTCCATTCTGAGAAAGCGGCAGCTTTCGGCGTCC
>CADBRP010000068.1 GCA_902797095.1 uncultured Eubacteriales bacterium
GACGGAGAAACTGTTTCCAACATTGAATTCCGCGGCGGCTGCAACGGCAATCTGAAAGCCATCGCCACACTGGTCGACGGCTGGACCGTAGATGAAATCAACGAAAAGCTCGCGGGAAACACCTGCGGATTCAAATCCACATCCTGCGCGGACCAGCTCTGCCGCCTCCTGCGCAAAGCCAGGAGAGAGGCTCTGTAAAAGCAGCAGGACCGCGAAGGGCGGCGGGCAGATGCCGCCATTGACGCAGGCATGCGAAACCGCTATTAACGCAGGGAGCGGGCAGGTAACGCCCGCCCTGCTTTTGTATGAAATGAGGTATTAATATGATCGCGAAAAGCATGATTCCCTATGTGGAAGGCAATTCCGCCATCCGCGCCATGTTCGAGGAAGGCGCCCGGATGGCCCGGCAGTTCGGACCGGAAAATGTTTACGACTTCAGCCTGGGCAATCCCAGCGTTCCCGCTCCTGAGGAGGTCAATCAGGCGATCCGGGATATCCTGGACGAAGAGGACCCGCTGCTGGTGCACGGCTACAATCAGAGCAACAGCGGTTATGAGGATGTCCGGACAGCTGTCGCGGAACATCTGAACCGCCTGCACGGCACATCCTACGCCGCCGGAAACATCATCATGACCGTCGGCGCTGCCAGCGGGCTTAACGTCGCCCTCAAAACTTTCCTGGATCCGGGAAACGAAGTCCTGGCCTTTGCGCCGTATTTCGTCGAATACAGCAACTACGCGAAAAACCACGGCGCTTCGCTGCGCGCGGTGCCGGCGGATACAGAGACCTTCCAGCCGAATCTCTCCCTGCTGCAGGAAATGATCGGCGAAAAAACCCGCGCGGTCATCATCAATTCACCGAACAATCCCACCGGCGTGGTGTATTCGGAAGAGACGCTGCGCGAGCTGGCCGATATACTTACGAACTGCTCGCAAAAGCTGGGGCATACGATATATCTGATTTCCGATGAACCCTACCGCGAGCTGGCATATGACGGCGTCAAGGTTCCCTGGGTTCCGGATTTCTACCCGAACACCATCGTGGGCTATTCCTGGAGCAAATCCCTCTCCCTTCCCGGAGAGCGGATCGGCTATCTGGTATTCCCCTCTGAGCTGGACGATTTCGAAAACGCGGTCAACGCGGCGAACATCGCCAACCGTGTGCTCGGCTACGTCAACGCGCCGACCCTGATCCAGCGGGCCGCCGCGCGCTGCATCGAATGCTCCACAGACATCGGCGTTTATGACAGAAACAGAAAGACCCTCTACGAAGGCCTCCTGGATGCCGGATATACCTGCACGAAGCCGCAGGGCGCGTTCTACCTGTTCGTCAAATCCCCCATCGAGGATGACAAGGAGTTCTGCGCAATCGCGAAAAAGCATCACATCCTGGTGGTGCCGGGAAGCTCCTTCGCCTGCCCCGGATATGTCCGCATGGCGTACTGCGTATCATATGATACGATCGTAAATTCCCTTCCTCATTTCAAAGAACTGATGGAAGAAATCCAGGCAATGTAATCCCGCAGTAAAAAGACGGGGTCTGCCGCGAATTCCTGACAATTCGCGGCAGACCCCGTTTTTTCTTATTTAAAATAAACAGGAGATCCATTCAGGATCTCCCATTTACTGTTTAATGACAGGTTCTCGTGTTATCTGCTGTCTCTCCTTCTGCGTGTGACCGCTACACCCGCCAGGCCTGCCAGCGAAGCGAGCATCAGGCCGATCAGGAAACCGATCGATGTGCTGTCTCCGGTTCCGACTCCTCTGCCGGTTCCTTCCTCATCCTCATCTTTATCCTTGCTGCTCTTCTTCGCAGGAGCAACAGTCGGCTTTGTCGGCTGGACAGTAGTTGCTGCTGTCGCGGAATCTTCCGCGTTCTGGCAGGTTTTTACACTGTCTCCAGAGCTTCCGTCCGATGCGCCCTCTCCGACATTGTTCGGCGAATCAGAATCGTTCGGCGTCTCAACCGACCCTGCCGCTGCCTTCAGGTATTCATCCTCAAGAATCAGATGGCTTGTCTCGTTCTCCACGACAGTCGCGTCAAAATTGGTAACGGAATTGTCGGACTGGAAATCAAATCCTTCGATTGCGGTCTCTGTTTCGATGATCGTGTACTTTCCGACCGGGACTCCGTTAAAGATCTTGGTCCAGGTCTTTCCATCGTCTTCCGTTTCAAAGCCGTCCTTCAGAGTGATTTCAACCTTTGTGTCAGAAAGTTTTCCGTCCTTATCGAGCCACTTCGTGATCTCTTCTCCGTTTTCACCTTCTACGATTGTGGTGATCTCAAACTTCAGCGCGTTTTCAACATCATCCTTGGTAACATCACCGCGGATCTTCGTTGTAATGTCGAGGTTTCCTGTAGGAGTGCCTGTCTCTCCTCCGGCCGGCTTCTGCTCGGTATAGTCATCCTCGAAGGCCACGGTCGTCGTCTTGCCATTTTCGATCGCGAAGTCTGCCGCATCTCC
>CADBRP010000069.1 GCA_902797095.1 uncultured Eubacteriales bacterium
GAATTATATCGAGACCATGCTTGAGCTCCCCTGGAACAAATACAGCGAGGACAGCCTGGATCTGATCAGGGCGGAGGAGATCCTGAACGAGGATCATTACGGTCTGGAAAAGGTCAAGGAGCGTGTCCTGGAGTATCTTGCCGTCATGCAGCTTTCAGAAGGGCTGAAGGGACCGATCCTCTGTCTGGTAGGACCTCCGGGAACCGGCAAGACGTCCATCGCGAAAAGCGTTGCCAGATCCATCGGACGCGAGTTCGTGCGCATGTCGCTCGGCGGCGTCAGGGATGAGGCGGAGATCCGCGGACACAGACGCACATATATCGGCGCCATCCCCGGCAGGATCATCACTGCCATCAGGGAATGCGGCACATCCAATCCGGTGTTCCTCTTTGACGAAGTGGACAAGATCGGGGCGGATTACAAGGGAGATCCCGCGTCCGCGCTGCTGGAGGTGCTGGATCCGGAACAGAACAAGGAGTTCACGGACCACTATCTGGAAGCGCCGTTCGATCTTTCAAAGGTCATGTTCATCACCACGGCGAATACGACCGAAACCATTCCCCGGCCTTTGCTCGACCGTATGGAGGTCATCCAGGTCACAGGATATACCGAGGAGGACAAGCTTCAGATCGCCAGACAGTACCTGGTGCCGAAGCAGATCAGGGAAAACGGCCTGAAGAAAAAGAATATCTCGTTCACGGACTCCGGTCTCAGGACGATCATCAATTACTATACAAGGGAATCCGGCGTGCGTAATCTGGAGCGGGAGATCGGAAACATCTGCCGCAAGGTCGCCAGGCAGTATGTGACCGGCCAGGTCGAGAAGGTCAGCATCACCGCGAAGAGGATCGAGGAGTATCTGGGCCGCAAAAAGTTCCGGTTCGATATTATCCGCGGCAAGCAGGAGATCGGCGTGACCACCGGGCTGGCATGGACCATCGTCGGAGGAGATACGCTGTTTATCGAGACCGTTGCCGTTCCGGGCAGCGGCAAGCTGTCCCTGACGGGCCAGATGGGAGACGTGATGCAGGAGTCCGCAAAGGCAGGGCTGAGCTACATCAGATCCATCTCGAAGAAGCTTGGGATCGATGAGGATTTCTACAATAAGTACGATCTCCACATTCATATACCTGAAGGAGCCATCCCCAAGGACGGTCCTTCGGCGGGCGTGACCATGTGCACCGCCCTCATCTCCACGCTGACCGGCATTCCGGTCAGAAAGGATATCGCGATGACCGGCGAGATCACGCTGCGCGGCAATGTGCTGCCGGTCGGAGGGATACGCGAGAAGGTCATGGCGGCCCATCGCGCGGGAATCCGCAAGGTGCTGCTCCCCGCGGAGAACGAGGCGGACATTCAGGAGATTCCGGAGGTCGTCAGAGAAGAGATGGAATTCGTTCTCCTGAAGTCAGTGCAGGACGCGCTGAAGCAGGTGCTGGTAAAGTAGGACAGAAGGACCGGAGCGATGAGGATTCTGAATTCAGAACTGGAATGTGTGGCAGTGAAGCCGTCGCAGTATCCGCCGGAAGGGATAAAGGAGATCGCCTTTGCCGGAAGATCAAATGTCGGCAAATCATCGCTGCTCAATCTTCTGACCGGAAGGCGGAAGCTCGCCAGGGTCAGCGGAAGTCCCGGAAAGACCCGGACGATCAATTTTTACCTGGTCAACGGGGAATTCCGTATAGTGGACCTGCCGGGATACGGATACGCGAAAGTTTCGAAATCCGTGTCCGAAAGCTGGGGCAAAATGATGGAACAGTATCTGGAAAACCGCAGCAGTCTTGCCGGGGTCGTGCAGCTGGTGGATATCCGGCACGCGCCTTCCGCGCTGGACATCTCGATGCATGAGTATCTCAGATACTGGGGACTGGACGGGATCGTCGCCGCCACCAAAGCGGACAAGATTTCAAAGAATCAGCTGCAGAAGCAAATCAGGCTGATACGGCAGACTCTGGGCCTTTCCGAGGAAGACAGAGTCATACCGGTATCTGCGCTTAAACGTACGGGAGCGGATGAGCTCCTGGAGGAAATGGAGCGTCTCCTGAAAGGATAGGCGATCAGAATGCAGTTTTTGGGATTGAGAGTACTGATCAAACGGATCAAGGCAATCCGGTTCATGATGGCGGATAAGAGCGTGCCGAAAAGGAAGAAGGCTGTTATCATCGCGGGGATCATTTATCTGTTTCTTCCCATTGATATTATACCTCCGATTCTTTTCCCCTTCGGCATCCTCGATGACATCTTCGTATGGATTCTGATCCTCTGGTATCTGTCAAGTGAACTGGACAAGTACTGGATCGGGGAAAAACCAAAGGACTATTCAAGAAAATACCGTGGTAAAAACATCGTGGATGATGTAAAATATAGTGTGGACGAAGACAGCGAGCCATCGCAGAGAGGACAGGATTAATGCACGAAGATACCATCGGGACCGTAATGATCACAGAGGACCAGATTCGCAGCAAGGCTGCCGAAATCGGCAAACAGATCACTGAGGCGTTTCAGGGCGAGGAAGTGGTCATGGTCGGGATACTCAGAGGAGCAGTCCTCTGGATGGCTGATCTGATGAAGGCTGTTGATCTTGATATGAGCATCGACTTCATGGCAGTCAGCAGCTACGGGGCGTCTACCAGGAGCTCCGGTGTTGTCCGCATCAACAAGGACCTGGAAACGGATATCGAGGATAAGGTCCTCATCATCGTGGAGGACATCGTTGACAGCGGAGTCACCCTGAATTACCTGAAGGGGTATTTCGAAAGCAGGGGCGCGCGCAAGGTCGTCATCTGCACGCTTCTTGACAAGCCCGCGGGCCGCAGAGTCGATATCGATGTTGATTACATAGGCTTTACTGTAGACGACAGATTTATTGTCGGATATGGTCTTGACTATGATCAGAAATATAGAAATCTTCCGTATATCACATATCTGGAGGATTAAAAAGCAGAAGGTGAAGAAGTAAGGAGAACGAACAATGGGCTACACAGTAAAAATCGGATTATCCAACAAGCATGTGCATCTTTCCCAGGAGCATCTGAACATTCTGTTCGGAGAAGGCCATGAGCTGACAAGAACAAAGGATCTGGTACAGCCGGGACAGTTTGCGTCTGAAGAAAAAGTTGACATCGTCGGTCCGAAGAAGACACTGACAGGAATCCGTGTACTGGGACCGGTCAGACCTGAAACTCAGGTAGAGCTGGCTATGACTGACGCGAGAACACTGGGAATCAAGGCTCCGGTAAGAGAATCCGGCCATCTTGAAGGAACTCCCGGATGCAAGCTGATCGGACCCTGTGGAGAGGTTGAGCTGGATCACGGCGTCATGGTTGCGCAGAGACACGTCCACCTGAATCCGGAGCAGGCGATCGAGGCAGGCGTTAAGGATAAGGACGTTGTATGCCTGAAGATCGACGGCGAAAGAGGCCTGATCTTTGATAACGTCGTAGTACGTTCCGGCCCGACACACGAGAAGGAAGTTCATCTGGATACAGATGAAGGCAACGCGGCCGGATGCGGACCTGACTCGGTAGCGGAAATCATCAAGTAAATTTGTGTTTTGCCTGTAAGCACCTTTTCGTTGTGATATCAAGAAGAGGTGCTTATTTTTCAATAACATGGAGGAAATGTCGTGATGACAGGCGGAAACTGGGGAACATGTGAGTGGAAATTATCAGAAGAAGGGATACTGACCATCGGGGCCGGGACGGGCGAAAGCATCGCTCCGGACGGGAAAGCCCCCTGGTTTGACGTCCGCGAAAAGATCCGTGAGATCAGATTCGGGGACGCGGTCCGCTTTCTTCCCGGGGTTTCTCTCGGCTATATGTTTAAGGACTGTGAAAACCTGGTAAAGGTGGATCTCTCGGGAATCGATACTTCGGGAGTCGGGATGATGCATTCCATGTTTGAAGGATGCCGGAGTCTGGAGGAAATCGATCTTTCTCCGCTGGACACATCTTCGGTGACATCCTTCACAGGACTCTTCAGCAGCTGCGAGAACCTTCGCACGATCGGGATGGAAGGTCTGAATACATCGAGCATGATAAGCATGATCGGCACATTCATGAACTGCAGCAGCCTGGAGGGGATCGACCTTTCACAGCTCGACACCTCCAATGTGATCGATATGAGCTGGCTTTTCTGCGGATGCCGCAGCCTAAAGGAGGCGGATCTTTCATGCCTGAACACGGAAAAGGTCATGGATATGAGCTGCATGTTCCTGAATTGTACGCAGCTTGAGAAGGTCAGATTCGGAACTATCGATACATCCTCGGTCATGGATATGTCCAGAATGTTCATGTACTGCGGAAAACTGAAAACACTGGATTTCTCCGGCATCGACAACGGCAGGACCGATATGGCGGATGACATGCTCTTCGGCTGCGAAGGCCTGCGGGCGCTGGTGCCGGGTTCCCGTTTTACCATGAGCGGGAGCGGCAAGGCCATGATCAGCCTGCCTGAAAACGGCGATTCCGGAAACGGAGAAATGGTTTCCGATTGGAGAACGTCTCTGGAAAATGTCTATTATATTCCGGGAACGGAATTTGAAGTGCATTATGACGGGAACGGCTCAATGCCGTTTACCTCAGGCAGCACGGACTTTACTGCCTTTGCGGGAGACAGCCTCACCGCGGAGGATCTGATGTTCGTGGCGCCGCCTGACAGGGTGTTCCGTGAATGGAATACCCATAAGGACGGGAGCGGCAGAAGAATCATGCCCGGCGACTCATTCCCGGTCCATTCCGACATGACGATCTACGCTGTCTGGGCGGGACGGCCGGTATTCACGAAGGTATATGATATTCCGCCGGCGGTTTACGGCAGCAAGCCGGAGCTTACAGCTCCTGAAGTGGACGATTGCATGGGAGAACTGACCAGGCTCGAGACACAGATCCTGGTTTCAGGCTCCGGGGACTGGCAGAAGTATTCGGACGACATGGTGCTTTCCGCCGCTGACAGCGGGATCAGGATCCGTTACGAAGCGGAAAACTTTGTGGGAAGCACGGTTTCGGAAGAAAAACCGCTGACGATCCTTAAGGATACCTATGATATGAGCGGCGTGTCCTGGAAGCTGCCGGATAATCTGGTCTACGACGGGACGGAGAAGACCGTGTCCCTGACAGGTCTTCCCGAAGGCGTGACAGCGCAGCTTGCCGGAAACCGCGGCATCCTGGCCGGCAATTACACCGCGTCCGCAGTACTTGACTGGGATAAGGATAACTTCGAGGCTCCGAAGCCTGTTCCGGACCTGAAATGGTCTGTCAGCAGAGGAACCTATGAGCTTTCCGGGCTGCAGTGGTCCTATGAAGGCAGCTTTGTATATGACGGCAAGGAAAAGAGCGTCCGTCTGTCCGGGCTTCCGGACGGAACGACGCCGTATTACGCCGGAGCAGACGCGGTGGACGCGGGTACGTATATCGCGACCGCCGGGCTTGACTATGATTTTGAAAACTTTGACCAGCCGGGAATGATCCGGCCCTGCAAATGGGAGATCCTCAAGACGTCCCATGATATGAGCGGGGTGCACTGGGCAGGCCCGGAGGCATTTATATATGACGGAACCCTTAAGGAGGTGCGCCTCACCGGCGTTCCTGAAGGGCTCAGGGTGGAGTACACCGGAAACACCGGAACCGGCGCGGGAAAATACACCGCGCGCGCGGCGTTTATCGCTGAAGACCCTGTAAATTACGAACAGCCGGAGCCGGTCTCCTTCGAATGGCAGATCCTGAAGGCGGACCACGATCTTTCCGGCGCGGCGTGGACGGACACAGAGCCGGTGTACGATGGAACGGAGAAGACCGTTGTCCTGACCGGCGTTCCGGAAGGCGTTTCCGTAAGCTATGAGGGGAACAGCGCGACTGAAGCGGGGTCCTACGCGGCCCGGGCGGAGTTTTCCGTTGAAGATCTGAATAACTACAACCCGCTGGATCCGGTAAGCATCTCATGGGAGATCCGCCGCGCGGACATCGATATCAGCAGGATGCACTGGAACTACAGCAGCCCGTATGTATATAACGGGGCTGTGAAGACAGTTGAGCTGAAGAATATTCCTGAAGAACTGACGGTGACCTATGAGGAGGCCTCCGCCGTTGACGCGGGCAGCTATACAGCGCGCGCGTTCTGTGAGTTCGACAGAGCGAATTATAACGAGCCTGTGATCCTTCCGTGTGTATGGGAGATCCGCAAGGCTGATCTTAAACTCTCGGATATCACCTGGGAATACGATCCCGCGGCTACTTATGACGGGACTGAAAAGAGCGTGCGGATCTCAGGACTTCCTGAAAACGCGGCGGTCCGGTATGAGAATGCTTCAGCGGCGGCGGCGGGCCCGCACACCACGCGCGCGTTCATTACTCCGCTGGATGAGAATAACTACAAGGTGCCGGATCCGATCGAGTTCACCTGGGATATCAGGAAAGCGGTATTCGATATTTCCGGCGCGGTATGGGACGCTGCCAGAAAACGTGTCTTTGACGGAGAAGATAAGACCGTTCATCTGGAGAATCTGCCCGCCGGCGTTTCCGCGAGCTATCAGGGCAACGAGGGAGTTGACGCGGGAACATACCGCGCAAAGGCGTATTTCACCGTTGAAGATACGGACAATTACCTGGCCCCGGATCCGATGGAGGTCTGCTGGGACATCGATCCCGCTCCTCTGGATCTTTCCGGAGTGCGCTGGGATTACAAAAAGCCTTTCGTCTATGACGGAAGCGAGAAGCGGATCATGCTGACCGGACTTCCGGAAGGAGTGACCGCGAGGTATGAAGGCAATGTCGCGAGCGGCGCCGGAGAATACGCGGCAAAGGCTGTTCTGATACCCCCGAAGGATTCCAGTTTCCGTGAGACGGAGATCCTGGGACAGGTATGGAGGATCGACAGAAGAGATCCGGACATCAGCAGCATCAGATGGGATTATTCCCAGCCGTTCGTTTATGACGGAACCTGCAAAAGCGTCGCGCTCACGGGGGTGCCCGCCGGCTACAGGATCGAGTATACCGGTGACTGCGGCACTGACGCGGGTGAATACACCGCGAAGGCTGAGATATATCCGGGAGATATGCGCAATTACAACCGTCCTCCGGGAAAAGAACTGGAGTGGAGCATCCTGCAGGCGGATATCGATATGAGCGGAGCGTACTGGTCCGGCTCGGACACATTCGTCTATGACGGAACGACGCACAGTGTGATCCTCAACGGGCTTCCGTCAAATGTGGAGGCGGTCTACGAGAACAATGCGGCGGAAAACGCGGGGCACTATGTCGCCCGGGCGTCCTTCAGACCGCTGGATGAACGCAATTACCGCGTTCCTTCCCCGATGGTCAGCGAGTGGGCTGTCGCGAAGGCGGATATCGATGTTTCCGGCGTCCGCTGGGACAACGACGAGGAGATCATCTATGACAGAAACGAGCATGAGCTGAAACTGACCGGACTTCCGGATAACCTCAACGCCCGGTACAGCGGCAACACTGCCACCGACGCGGGCCATTACATCGCGTCAGCGGTCCTTGAGCCTGTTGATCCGGACAACTTCAACACTCCGGTGATCGAACCGTGCAGATGGGAGATCCTGAAAGCGGAGCTGGATGTTTCCAATGTAATGTGGGCGTCTTCAGGGGAGCTGGTCTACGACGGAACCGTCAAGGTGGTCGGCCTGACCGGACTTCCGGAGGAAGTCAATGTAGAATACGAAAACAACGCGGCGGTCGAAGCCGGGACGTATCACGCTTCGGCGGTGCTTTCCATTGAGAGCAGCAACTATGACGCCCCGGAGATCGAGGGATGCACATGGACCATCAGAAAAGCCGTGCCGGACATCACAGGCGTCGGCTGGAATTACGTCTTTGATTTCATCTATGACGGATATGAGAAGTCTGTGGAGCTGATGGATCTTCCCGAGGGCATGAGCGCGGAGTATACGGGCAATACCGCGGTCAACGCGGGCACATACACCGCGGAGGCGGTGATCTCCGTGGCGGATCCGGTGAATTACGAGGCGCCGCAGGTCCAGCCTTTGCAGTGGACCATCGCAAAACGCGAATACGATATGACCGGCGTTTCATGGGAGTGCCCCGAAGGACCGGTTTATGACGGAAAGACGAAGCATTTTGTCCTGACCGGTCTGCCTGA
>CADBRP010000070.1 GCA_902797095.1 uncultured Eubacteriales bacterium
AACCAGGCTCGTGCTTGAAGAGGCCGATCCTGAGAACGATAACGAGATCAAGCTCAGCACGGAGTTTTATACCTACGGCAAGGAAGAGATCCAAAGGCAGGGGAAAAAGGCTTCCGGGCGCAAGAACAGCAAGAACAAAGATAAAGAGAAGAAACACGGAAAGAATAAAAACAGACAGCCTGAGGCCGATGATCTGTCGGATATTGATAAGGAAACACTGGAAGAAATACAGCATCTGATAAAGGACTGACCGGATATGGAACAGGTGGAAAACACAGGACTGCGCGGAATCAGGCTGATCCAGTCGGATGAGGGATTCCGATACGGGATCGACGCGGTGCTGCTGGCGGATTACGCGGCTCAGCGCATTTCTTCGGGGTTTGCCGGAAGGAAGATACGGATCGCGGAACTCGGCAGCGGCAACGGCATTGTTTCTCTGGTTCTGGCGGAAGGCTTTCCCGACGCGGATGTTACCGGGATAGAACTGCAGAAACCGGCGTCGGAGCTTGCGGAGAGAAGCTGCGCCCTGAACAGGCTTGAAGACAGGGCGCGGTTTGTTTGCTGTGATGTAAAGGACCTGAAAGAGAAATATCCGGAGCTTTGCGGCAGCATGGATATAGTAGTGTCAAATCCTCCGTATGTGCCCCGCGGCAGCGGCCTTACGGGCAGCATCGCGCAGGTGCATGCCGCACGGCAGGAGACGACAGCGGATCTGGAGGATTTCATGAAGGCCGCTGCCTGGCTTCTGAAGGACAGAGGACATCTGTGCATGGTGCACAGACCGTCCAGACTGGTCGATATCTTTGCGCTGGGCAGGGGATGCCGGCTGGAGCCGAAGCGTCTCTGCCTTGTGCATCCGAAAAAGGGCGCTCCGCCGAATATCCTGCTGACGGACTGTGTCAGGAACGGCGGTAGAGAGCTGGTTTTCGATAATCCGATTTATGTCTACAACGAAGACGGGACCAGATCACTAGATATTGTGGACATCTATGAAAGGAACCTCTAAACGGCTGAAAATCAATGTTTTTAATGCCCAAAAACAGCGGAAACTGGTAAAAAATCGTTGAAAATATTTCCATATTGTGGGATAATGTACCTACTTTGTAAAGGATTTTCCAATAATGTCAGGTTTTGATCAGGAGATGAAATTATGGATGTAACGGTTGATATAAAAACATTATTTATTATTCTGGTCTTGATAGCGCTGGTGATCCTGATCGTTTATGCGGTATTTGTTCTCAAAAAGCTTCTGGTTACACTCGATCACACCAATCAGATACTGGAGGATGTGGAGGTCATCTCGGAGATGGCGTCGTCCCGGAGTCAGGATCTTGACGGAATAATCGATGATGTGGTATCTGCGACATCAGAGATTTCCGACGCGGTAGCCGGAAACAGCAATGTTGTTTCCACTGTATCAAGTGTCGCGAAAAGCGCTGCTTCTTTGAAAGGTCTGTTTTCCTCAGACAGCAGCGAAAGCGACAGCAAAGCTGCAAAGGCGGAAGCCCGCGCTGCAAAAGCAGAGGCAAGGGCAGCGAGAGCGGAAGCCAGAGCGGCGAAAAAAGAAGAGAGAAGCCGCGCGTCACGTCAGAAGAAAAAATAATTGAAATTGACGAAGATTAATAACAGATGAGAAGAAGAAGTTATTGTTCATCGTGGGTGCATAAGGGAGGCCTTGAAAGGAGTTATCAATGAAGGCGACTGGAATTGTAAGAAAGGTGGATGAGCTCGGAAGAATCGTGCTTCCGATCGAACTCAGAAGAACGCTGGGAATCGAGATCAGAGATCCTCTGGAAATATATGTTGACGGAGAATCCATCATGCTGAAGAAATATCAGCCCGCCTGTATTTTCTGCGGAAGCTCAGATGACATCCAGAAGGTGCACGGAAAGAATGTGTGCGCTAACTGCATCAAAGAACTCCAGAAGCTGTAAAATGACGGTTTGATCCCGGGTGTCTTTTGGCGCCCGGTTTTTCTGCGAAAACAGCTTATTATATTGCTTACCGGACAATTATCGGAGGGTTTTGACTTGGCTAAGTTTCTGGTACAGAAAAGCGGACCGCTTCACGGCGAGGTGACCATAAGCGGTTCAAAAAATGCGGTTCTGCCGATTCTTGCGGCAACACTTCTTACGAAGGAGGACTGCGTTATTATGGATGCGCCGGCGCTTCGTGACGTTGATGTCATGTGCAGGCTTCTGGAAAGCCTTGGCGCGTCTGTTACAACTGATTTAGAAAATAATACTGTTGAAGTGAACGCTTCTGGTCAGATCGCGAGCGAGGCGCCGTATGATCTGGTCAAGATGATGCGCGCTTCTATTCTTGTTCTGGGAGCTCTGCTGCACAGGACAGGAAGAGCGGTGATCCATCTTCCGGGAGGATGCGCCATAGGGGAGCGTCCCATCGAACTGCATCTGAAAGGACTCCGCGCGCTTGGCGCGTACATCGATGAGGAGCAGCTTTCGCGCGGGATCGTTGACGCGCGCGCTGATCATCTGAAGGGAAATGATATTTATCTGGATTTCCCCAGCGTCGGCGCGACGGAAGTGATCATTATGGCGGCATCTCTGGCGGAGGGCACTACGATACTTGAGAACGCGGCGCAGGAGCCTGAGATCGTCGATCTGGCGAACTTCCTCAATAAGATGGGAGCCAGGATCAAGGGCGCCGGCACGGATACCATTAAGATCGAGGGAGTTGAGAAATTCAGCGGTGTCTCACACCATGTGATCCCGGACCGTATCGAGGCGGGTACATTTATGGTCGCGGCAGCAATCACCCGCGGCAGGGTCCTGATCCGGAACATGGTGCCGAATCATCTGAAGGCAGTGATCGCCAAGCTGCGCGAATGCGGCGTGGAAATTGTGATGACAGATGAAGGCGTTCTGGTCTGCGGAGATGAGAACCCGATCATATCAACAGATATCAAGACACTTCCGTATCCCGGATTCCCGACGGATATGCAGTCTCCGTTCATGGCGCTTCTGACAGTGTCCAGAGGACCGAGCGTGGTCATTGAGACGGTATTTGAAAACCGTTTCATGCATGTCGGCGAATTCAACCGTATGGGAGCGAATATCAAGACCGAGGGCAAGGCGGCGATTATTCCGGGCGGGAAACAGCTTCAGGGCGCTCAGGTCGTGGCTACCGACCTCAGAGCGGGCGCGTCCGTTGTTCTCGCGGGTCTGGTGGCGGAAGGAACCACTGAGGTATCGCAGATCTACCATGTTGACAGGGGCTATGAGAATTTCGAGGAAAAGCTCCGCGCGCTGGGCGCGAACATCATGCGGATCGAAGAATAGGGAACCCAAGCCCGATTTGTCTTAAATCATACAGAAAGCAATAAAAAAGGGGACTTCACAAAACAGTGAAGCCCCTGCTTTTTTATTGTTATTCCTCCTGTCCTTCGCCGGCTTTTTCCGTGTTTTCAGTATCCATGTAGTTCAGCAGATAAGTCAGCATATCCTCACGCCGGCTTTTATCATACCAGCAGGAGATAATGTCTGTCTTATGGCGTTTGGACCAGATGATATCACACTCACTGGAACGTATCATGGTATC
>CADBRP010000071.1 GCA_902797095.1 uncultured Eubacteriales bacterium
CATGCCGTTCCGGTTCCGCCGTCTTCGCCCGACCGGTGTGCCGCTGCTACTCCCAGCGTCCATGACGTTCCCTCCTTTTCTTTTCAAAGATCTTTTTCCCTGGATAAATCCAAAGGAATTATACTTTTTTATGAGGTGAAAAGTCAATCCATTTTGGAAAAATGCCCCCTTCGGTTTCCGAAGTCGGAAGCGCGGTTCACCTATTTCCGGGCTTCCAGGATGCTCCGGATAAATTCCTGGGACCTGGGATGCGAAGGATGGGCAAAGAACTCTCCGGTCGGTCCGCTTTCAATCACGCTTCCGCTTTCCATGAAAAGCACCTTGCTGGAAACGTTTCGCGCGAAGTCCATCTCATGAGTCACCACCAGCATGGTCATTCCTTCCTCCGCCAGCTGGCGCATGACGCCCAGCACCTCTCCGATCAGCTCCGGATCCAGCGCGCTGGCGGGTTCGTCAAAATAAATGCTTTCCGGATTGGTGGCCAGTCCCCGGGCGATGGCGACGCGCTGCTGCTGTCCGCCGCTCAGCTGCGACGGATAGCTGTCCAGCTTGCCCTCCATACCGACCCTTCGCAGTGCCTCCCGGGCGATTTCCATCGCTTCCGCCTTGCGCATTCCGCTCCCCACGGTCAGCCCCAGAGTCACGTTCTGGAGAACCGTTTTATTCAGAAACAGGTTATAGTTCTGAAACACAAAAGCCGTCTTTTTCCGGATTGCCGCGATATCCTTCCTGGTGACGCGGTTCATATCGTACCGTGTTCCGTCAAAAACCATCTCGCCCTGATCCGCAAGCTCCAGAAAATTCACGCATCTCAGGAAGGTTGTTTTTCCGGATCCGCTGGGGCCGAGAATGGCCACCACATCCCCCTTGGACACATCCAGGTCAATTCCCTTCAGGACTTCGGCATTCTCAAATTTCTTATGAACATTTCTGATTTCCAGCATCATTTGATCGTTCCTCCATAGCTGGCAAGCTTTTTCTCTCCGAGATGTTGCAGTCCTGTCAGAATTGTGCAGAAGGCAAGATAGATCAGGGCCACCTCGCTGTAGAGACCCAGGGATTCATAAACCCGTCCGTTGATGACCTGCGCCTGCCGGAACATTTCCATCACCGTGATGGTTGCCGCCATGCTTGTTCCCTTCAGCATGGAGATCAGGGAGTTGCTCAGAGCCGGAAAAGCCGTCCGGAAGGCCTGGGGCAACACCACATGCACCATGATCTGAAGATAGTTCATTCCCACACAGTATCCCGCCTCCACCTGGCCGGTGGACACGCTTTCCAGGGCTCCGCGCATGGTTTCCGCCATATAGGCGCCTTCGTTGAAGCCGAATACGAGCACAGCCGCCGGATACGCATCCAGCAGAATGCCCACGCTCGGCAGCCCGTAAAAGACAAGATACAGCTGAACCAGCAGCGGCGTCCCCCGGATAATCCAGATGTAGAAACGGCAGATCTGTCTGAGAACCCGGACGTTGGCATACTGGATCATCGCGACGATGACGGAAATCAGTAAGGCCAGGAGAAAGGATACCGCTGTCAGCGGAATCGTCACCTCTATGCCGTATTTCAAAAGCTTCGGAAACGAATCCACCAGTATTTCCCACAATCTGTTGTCCATTTTCCCTGGAACCTCCCGTCTTCTTCCGGTTGAACGCTTTTGTCCGGTCTCCGCCGGACTGTCTGATCGCTGCTTATTCCGCAGCCTGAAAGCATGTCGTCTCCATCATCCGGATCAGCACCCGGATTCCCTGCAGATAGGCGCGGACGGAAATCCTCTCGTTGGTTCCGTGAATGCCCTCCCGCGAAACATCCTCTTCCTCCAGGAAGGGGCCGAATCTCATCACGCAGCTGCAGAGATCCTCATAGTTCCGCGCATCCGTCGCTCCCCGGTTTTGCGCCGGGATAAAGATGAGCCGGTCAAAATAATGCTCCAGTACCTTTTTCAGCTGCCGGAAGCCATAGCTGTCCAGCCTGCTGGGCCGGGACGCTCCGATCTGCTGCTCCCAGCTGAGCTCCACCTCCGGAGAAACCAGCTCCCGGAAATGCTGCATCATCCGTTCCGGCGTGTCCGTCGGGATCAGCCGGAAATTGATGGTTGCGCTCATATCCTGCGGCATGACGTTCCCTGCGGGGGCCCCGGGGGTGATCATGGTGGGGGC
>CADBRP010000072.1 GCA_902797095.1 uncultured Eubacteriales bacterium
AACCCCGCGGCAAGGCCCGCAGACTCAAATGAATCCGCAGACCCTGCCGTGGGGTTATATATTGCTTTTGCTTGTATTTTGGGACGAGTTTTGGTAATATGAGAATGTGTAATAGTAGACCAAATTGGGAAAAAGCTGATGCTTTCTGACAAAATTCTTCGCATTACTTTTTCAGGAAGAATCGATTTGAGATTCATCTTAAATCTCATGCGTAGTCCAACTTTGAGAAGCCAAATGGAGGCAGTAGCGACTGGAACCTCAGATTCTATGAAAAACAATTCACAAAAAGATATAAGAGGCTTTATGATTCCCCTCCCGCCGCTTGCCGAGCAGAAGCGCATCGTCGCCCGCCTGGAGGAACTCCTGCCTCTGTGCGAGAGATTGAAATAAGAGGGATACCATCTGTACATAGAAACCAGTAGAAGAAAGACAACGAATGAAACCGGATGGATAGATTCTGAGATTTGGCATTTTCAACTGTTATAATCCGATAGGAACGGTGCTTTTATAAATGAGACTCTTTATTGCCATCCCTCTGAGCCAGAGTTTCCGTGACAGTCTGATCACTGTCCAAAACGAATGGTTCAATCGGGGAATTCGTGGGAATTACAGTTCTGAAGAAAACCTGCATATTACATTGGCCTTTATCGGCGAGTTCCCAGACCCTGATCTTGTTCTGGACGCCCTGTCCTCTGTATCCTTCTCCCCTGTCCCCATCGAGCTGTCGGGTATCGGCTCCTTCGGCGATCTATGGTGGGCGGGGATATCAGGGCCTCCCGACCTGGAGGCAGTGAGCAGAAGAATCCGCAGGGTCTTGAGCGAGAACGGTATCCCGTTCGACCGGAAACGGTTTAACCCCCATATCACACTGCTCCGAAAAGCCAGTGCGGCCAGGATCCCGGCAGTAGAGATCCCACAGGCTTCGATGGAAGTCGAGAGCATCGTGCTGTTCCGTTCTGACCGGGGCAAAAGCGGGATGATCTACACAGAGCTTGGACGAGTGGTCTGTGAAACGTGAGAAAGGGTTGGAAACATGAAACGAATGATTATTGCCTGTTTATTGGCTCTGACCTTACTGATCCCTGTCACGGCATACGCTGACCGGTCTCCTGCACGTCCCATCCTGTATACTTATTATTGCCAAATGGGCTGGGGAGACCGCGTTCAGATCGGCTATGCGGACAGCAACGGAGATCTCTGGGCGCTGACGGGCTATGATTCGGAACTTGAATGGCCCGGCGGTAGGGAAAAACAGATCCGATATCTCGAAGAACATGAGTTTGAGAAAATCGGAACGCTGGACCATGACGATCTGTTTGACCTGGAAAGCCTTGTCGCTGTGGTGAAAATAGATGAGGCGCCCGTTCTGCCCGGAGCAAATGACGCGGGAAGCGAGTCTACCTACGCCATACAGTATGGCAGAGACGGCAACGCCGTGCCCGTACTTCTGGGAATGTCCGGCGACGACGTGTATGAGAACCCGGATCCCAGCGCGCAGGGCCTCTATCTCGCTGCCCGACGTCTGTTTCCTTATGTGACCTGTTATGACGGTTCCATCGGTCCTGTTGGCTTCATCCCCGTGAGTCTCAGCGAGTTCTGCGGGCTGGGAGACCTCAGCGGGGCAAGCGTAAAAGCCTATTACATGGACTGTGAGGCAGGCCCGAAAGAAAGAGAACTCAGTTCGGATGAGCAGAAGGCCATTCTTGATGAAGTCATGAACAGTTGGGTAACCGGAAAAGTAAGCGCGGTTGATACGACCGGAGGATATACAGATTACTATTTCTATCATCGTGATGAAGAGCTCGGTCATATCAGCATCTATAGCGGCAGGCTGTATCATTCCGACGGGATGTATTCAATAGATCTCCCGGCGGAAAATAGCGCAAATAAAAATTGACCGCATTGTTTTATGGTGCTATAATTCAGACACTATCAGGCAAAATGTCTGAAATACTGATGAAAAGGATGATAGACATGGACATTTCCCGCAGAAGTTTTCTGAAAGGCAGCGCCGCATTGGCCGGAGCGACCCTGCTCAGCTCGGTCGGCATTACCGCATTGGCTGACGAAGCGCCCGCAGAAGAGAGCTTCAACATTGCAGCAACCGAAGAGACCGATGTTGTCGTTGTCGGCATGGGCGTATCCGGCATTCTCGCCATGTGCGGCGCGGCGGACAAGGGCGCGAAGGTCATAGGCCTTGACCCCGCCACCGGCTTTGCCGCTACCAACGCCTGCAACACGGCCGGCGCATGGGCTGTCGGAAGCAAACCGCAGCTGGAGTGCGAAAAGCATCTGGATAAGGGCTGGGCATTCAAGATGATCAACGAGGCCACCCACTTCCAGTCCAACGCCAAGACGCTGAGCGCCATGATCAACGAAGGCGGACGCGCGATGGACATCCTGATCGACGCAGGCATGTCCTTCTTCTTCCCCTTCCAGGATCAGGAAAACTATGATAACCTCGGTGTACTCAATCAGGGCGGACATGTATGGATGGTCTCCGGCCTTGAGCGCGGAAAGCAGTTTGAAGAGCTGGTGATCGCCCCCCGCACCAATATTGAAACCCGTTGGAAGACCCGCGCGGTGAAGCTGCTTCAGGCGGAAGACGGTTCTGTCTGCGGCGTTCTGGCACAGGGAATCGACGGCGGCGATGTCACACAGATCAACTGCAAGAGCGTCGTTGTCTGCACCGGCGGCTTCATCCAGAATCCTGAAATGGTCGCGCAGTATTATGCCGGCGCGAAGATGATCGGACCGGGCAACAAGTACAACGACGGCTCCGGCATCAAGCTCTGCCAGGCTGTCGGCGCTCAGATCGGCAAGAACTTCTCCACCTCCACGAACGAAGGCGGTTCCGGCAACTCCAAGGCAAGAGGAATGAAGTACTCCATGGGTGTGAACAACAGCCTGTTCAACCTTCCTCTGTTCGGCACACTGTTCCTGGATTCCGAAGGCTGCCGCTTCATGGATGAGTCCAAGATGTGTGAGCAGACCATGTACTGCGGCGAGCCCATTCTCCGCGACAAGGAATTCTATATTGTGATCGACCAGGCCTATGTTGACAAGCTGAAATCCACTCCGATTGTTGAGTTCATGGGCGCGCAGGCGATCGCCAACATGGCTCCTCAGGTTCAGATGGCATTTGCCGACCAGACTCTGACAGAGATCGAGACCCACCTGGCTGAAGCCATTGAAGACGGTTACGCCTGGAAAGCCGACACGCTGGCCGAACTTCAGGAGATCACGGGTCTGACCAATCTGGAGGCCTCCGTAGCGAAGTATAATGAAGCCGTTACCTCCGGTGAAGATACCGAGATGTACAAGGATGCAAAGTACATGAATGACACCGTCGAGGTTGGCCCCTTCTATGCGGTACAGGAAGAGCTGTCCTGCTGGCTGACCCTGGGCGGCATCAAGACCAACGGCAAGTTCCTCGCGCTGGATGCGGATAACAAACCCATCAAGGGTCTGTATGTCGCCGGCGCCGACGCCGATCTGTGGGGTGTACCCTATTATCAGGGCGGCTCCGCACAGGGCTTCTGCTTTGCCTCCGGCTTCCTCGCCGGTGAGAACGCCGCGGAAGCATAAGTCCGCAAATAAAAATACACAGCTATCCTGCTGTGTTACCGATCTTCAGGGGGAAGGAGCTGTAGCAAAATGGATTTTTGCCGCAGCTCCTTTTTTACTCCCGTTTTTAAAGAAAAAGCAGCAGAACTCA
>CADBRP010000073.1 GCA_902797095.1 uncultured Eubacteriales bacterium
GGCCGTGGACCTGATTCCAGTAGGTGCTTGAGACCACCGGCATGCCGCTTATTGTAAAGTACTTGTTCAGCACATCGAAAGACGCGGTATTGCCGCCTCTGCGGCAGCTTACCACAGCCGCGCCAACCTTCATCTGCTTGGAGAATCCGGTGCTGAAAAACAGCCTGTCCAGAAGCGCCAGCAGCGCCCCATTGGGAGATCCGTAATATACCGGGCTCCCGATGATCAGCCCGTCAGCCTGCTCAAACTTTGCCGCGATCTCATTGACGCTGTCATCGATCACGCATCTGCCTTCCTTCATGCAAAAGCCGCAGGCCATGCACCCCTGCGCTGAGCCGGCGCCGACATTGATCAGTTCTGTTTCGATTCCTTCGCTCTCCAGGACACCGATCACCTCTTCCAGCGCTCTGGCCGTACATCCATTCTCATGAGGGCTTCCATTGATCAATAATACTTTATTTCCCACAGTTCCTATCTCCTTTCTGACGAATCTGACGAATCTTTCAGTTGTTTCAGTCAGAACCGCGATGTCTGCCTACACTTTACCACAATCCATATGAAACCGCACTATATCAAAAGAAGCGGCCCGATAGCATCTCTCTGATAATCCTGACCGCTTCCCTTTATGTCGTTTTTGTCTTTCCGAGTTACATTCCAAACCGCATCGGCGCAGAGTCTGATGATCCCGCGATTCCCGCAAGCCGCATCGCTTTTCCCGCGCGCTCCACCAGTTTTTCCGCGGAAAGAACGCCTTCCAGCCTGAGTGAAAGGATCTCCCTTCCGTTTCTGTATACCGAAGCAGTCCTGCTGTTCTCGTACTGTCTGATCTGATAATCCATATAATTCAGTTCCATTCCGCACCTCCTGATCCAATGATCCAGTGACCCAGTGACCCGAAAACCCTTTGATCCGGTCTTTCTGTTTCCTGTTTCACTCTGTGCGAAAATAGTATCACGAATGTATGTTCGTGTCAAGAACTTTTGTTCTTTTTCTTCAATTAGCCATCAGTTCAGGCAATTCACCGCGTATCAGATCCGGATGATCCTTCCCGGTTTCCTTTCCGGCGCCTTCGGCAGCTCGCCCGCGCGGTATCCCAGAATGCAGTTCCCGATTCCCACATAGGATTCCGGAATGCCCCATCTCTGCTTCAGCGCTTTTCCCTCTTCGGATTCAAAGGTCTCCTTCGCGCGGTGGATCCAGCAGGAGTCCACACCGACAGAATGCGCGGCCAGCATCATGTTGCCGATCACCAGGCTGCCGTCCTCAATGTATGTGATCCTTTCGCTGTCAGCAAACACGACTACAACGGTCGGCGCGCCGTAGAACGGATCCGTATCCTTCCCCATGACCCGCGCGTTCAGTTTTCTCATCAGTTCTATCACGACGGGATCCTGCACAGCAACCAGCATGCTCGCCTGCTGTCCCCTGCCGCTCGCGGCGTAAACGCCTGCCTCCAGGATCGCGCTGAGCTGTTCCTCCGAGATCTGCTCATCCCGGTAGCTTCTGATGCTCCTGCGGGTCTTCATCGCTCTTATGATTTCATTCATCTGAGTTTCCTCCATATCATTTCTGTCCATTCTGACTGCCGGACATTACACGTTGCTGACGGGATATGAGACCGGCTCGCCGGAAACAACATTATCCTCACCGATCAGTTTCAGGTACAGCAGCGCGTTCGCGTTCTGACGGTACGGGGCCGTCCAGAAAATGTTGACCAGGCCAAGGGTGACGCACCCCAGCAGACACCATCCGATATATGACAGGTCAAACAAAAATGTCTGCCATTTGTTGCCGTCCATCAGCATGCGGGATTCAGTGATGACTTCCCTCGCGGACAGATCCGGCCGGTCCCGCAGTATAAACGGAACCATACGATATGAATATATTTTGACGATGCCGGGAATGATGAACAGCATCGCCCAGAGGAACGTGAACACATCCCTCAGCAAAAGCGTAAGGAATGTATGGCCGTAGTTTCCGAATCCGCTTTTCAGTACGTCAAGATTCGGGTGAAGTCCTTTGGCGTTCTCGCGGAAGAAACCGTAGCAGCCGACCTGAAGAGGGTTGAATACGAAGATCTTTAGCACAAAAGCGACTGCCATTACAACCAAAAACGCTATCAGAAATCCCAGCAGCACAAATCCGGCCACCCCGGCCTGATCATCCGGGATATTGCTGAACGCTTCCGCCGCGTCGTTCATCGGCTCGTCCGCAGGCATTCCTTCAGGATCATTATCCGTCCGGGTTCCGCTCATTACCGCAGATCCGCCGGCCAGCACGGAGATCAGAAACGCTGCCAGCACACTTCTCCAGTAGTTGGCTTTCATCGCGATTTTTCCGCGCTCTTTGATCTCAACTCTGTTCCACATGATAATCACCCTCTTTCTTTTATTTTACGATGATCTGGCAGGATCTCATCGTATCCAGCGCCGCTTCATGAAGCTTCGGAGTCACTCCGGCGCAGCAGCCGGCGTCCACAGAGATCCGGACCTCCGGCATCGCGGCTTTCAGAAGAAGCGCGTTCGATACCACACAGATATCTGTGCAAAGGCCGGCCAGTTCCAGTTCTATCTCCTCATGCCGCGACAGCTCCTTCAGATCCGCCGCCAGCCTGATGCTTCCAAACGATGGCTTCTCATAGATTTTCGCTCCGGAAAGCAGCTCCGCGATCTCATCCCGGATCTCCCAGCCTTTGCTTCCGCGGATGCAATGCTCCACCGGGAGGTTTCTTCCCTCCTGTGTCTGAAGGTAATCCGCCTCATGGGTATCCATCGTCGCCATAATATCTCCGGCAGCATATTCCCGGATCTTCTTTTTCACA
>CADBRP010000074.1 GCA_902797095.1 uncultured Eubacteriales bacterium
TCCATGACGATCTCCGACTGGATCACCGCCAGGCTGCTCTCTCTGCTTCCTACTCTGATCTTCATAATTCGTACGACCTCTCTTCTATGATCCGGCGCAGCGCGGATGCCGCGCGTTTCACGATATCATGGCGCTTGCCGTTTCCCACAAGCCCCATGGTGAGTTCATCATTGATTGCGATTGCGGGAAACCAGAACGTAGACTCGCTGCGGGCGTCGCAGACGCTCACCTGAACGCCCCGCTGACGGCACCACTCCCCGACAGCGTGATTGACTTCACGCTTATCCGTGCACGCGGCCACGATGTCAGCGCCTTCAAGATCGCTTTCCTGAAAGCTTCCCTTCTTCCATGTGATGACCTCCGCCTCCGCCAGCTGCCGGATGGTATCGGTCACCTCCTCCGCCACGACATGCACGCGGAAATCAAATTCCGTCAGCGTCATGATCCTCCGCTCGGCGATCACTCCGCCTCCGATCACAACGACGTATTTGCCGCTGGAATCGATAAACACCGGGAAGTATTTATGGGTGCCCGCCTTTTCCTCGGGGTCCGCGATCCTGCGCACCGTCTCGATTCGCTCTTTTCTGAATCTGTCCCATCTGCGGAACTCATCGGCATAGCTGTCGATGAAACGCTCCAGTCTCCGGCTCTGCTCCGACTGCAGGTCGATGTGATGGCCCTCGCTGATGTCGTCTATATTGCAAACTGTGACGCCGGGGATACGGCTCACTTCAGGCTCGATATCCCGCGGCACCGCCATATCGATCAGGAGGCGCGGCGTATTCTCCACCTGCCGCAGCCCCTGTTCCGTCACGACGAAATGCGGGCTCGCGGTAGCGCTGATCACAGCGTCGCAATCTTCCATTATCTGGTATCTCTTTTCGTATTCCACGGTTTCAACGCCAGCGGGGATCATGACCTCCCCGTGGCGGTACCTCCGCAGCGTCATTTTCGTATCGATTCCGTCCCGCACCAGCTGCGCCGCAACAAGCCGCCCGATCATCCCGTTTCCGATGACCAGGCAGGACCGGATCTGCGGATTCTCTCTGATTTTAGAGGCAGCCCGGGCAGCGGTGGAATCATCGTGGATGTGCAGATCCACATGTGTGCGGATGGTCTTGCCCGCAGTGATTCCGATGCGGAACGCCGTGTTCAGGACCGCGTCGGAAGCCTCGCATTCTCTGGCTTCATCGATAGCCTGCCCCACCTGCGTGATGATCTGGCTGTCGCCCCAAAGCTGCGATTCCGCGCCTGCTGTCAGCCTGCAGAGATGGCGGAACGCGTCCTCGCCTTTCAGCGTCCGGCTGATGGCTCGCGCCTCCTCTCCGTCCAGCTGCGCCGCGCGGCAGAATACATCCATCGGCTCCGGGTCCGTATCATCTTCCGCTGAAAGATAGACCTCGGTCCGGTTGCAGGTCGTCAGCAGCACAGCTCCCCGGATCCCGGGTTCCTCCAGGATCCTCCGGTAGATCTCCTCTGTCTGTCCGCCGCTGAAGGTGAACAGCTCCCGGGCCTCAAGCCCCGCCATATGATGGTCAATATAGGATACGATCAGTTTCATAGGCACCTGTCTCCGTATCAGTGTTTCCTCTTCCGCTTCACCAGGAAATTCAGCGCTCCTCCCGTCAGGATGATGATCAGAGCGATGATCAGGACGCGGATCGCCGCTTCCTGAGGCACCTGGTTTTTGTCCGCCACAGTATCTTCATAGAATGTGAGCGCGTAGTCGATCTCCACCGGATCCCCCATAGCCGTGGTGTCTGCGATCACCGGCATCGGGGCGTCCATTACCGCGATGGGGATCGTAAACGTGGAGTTCCCTCCGTCCGTCGTCTCATTCATATATTTCTTCCCGCCTACGATCATGTAATCGTAGTATGTGCTGCTCCAGAGCAGCTTCGCGTACGCCTTTCCGTTCTTTACGATCAGCCAGGTGGGCGAGGTCACGCTGGCGCGCCCGCTCCCGCCGATCATATGCACCTGGATCGAGTATTCCCCGTCCGGAATGTCAACGGAGACCGGCTCCACCACGATGGTCCCTTCGTCGACCTCCTCTATCGCCCGGGCGGCCTGTGCCGCCTCCTCTGTATCGGCAGCCGTGTCCGTCCCGTTGGATTCATCGTACAGCTTAAGCGCCTCCTCGATCCTTCCGTAATCCGGAAGTGTGATCTTAAGGGCTGTCACCGGAAGCGACGACGCGTCAAAGAGGATCTTCCGGTTATACCATTTTTTCTTTCTTTTGCTGAACGCCGCGCAGTCCAGTTCCTTGTCCAGCGCGTCCACGGAGACCCTGAATGTGCTCCGCCCCTCCCGGTCCTTCGGAGAGACATAGTCCTCCAGCGGCGCCTTCGCGGCTTCCTCCGCCGTTCCCTGGTAAATAAATTTGTAGCTCGTGCTGGAAAGGGTCATCTCCGCGGTCATCTTCCCGTCCTTTACCGTAAGCTTCGCCTCATGGATGTGAAAGAAGGAGGACGAGGAATCCACGGATATATCATATGTGCCGTCTTCGACATCAAATCCGTATACCGGAATCATACCATATTTTCCGACCGAAAGTGATTTCGCCGTTTCCGAACCGGACGCCACCTTGTCGTATCCGTCTGCCGCAAAGGCAGGACATGCAGGGGAGCACAGCAAAAGCAGGACCATGGCGAAAGCGGCCGCTCTGCCTGTGATCCTTTTTATCGTCATGCTGTTTTTCTTTCCGGTCTGTTTCAAAACTGTCATCTTCCTCTTATTCAGCAGCTTCAGCGTTCCGCGCGTGCCGGCAGAACATCTTCCTTACGCCTGGATATTCGCCCAGGCCCTTCAGGACCGGGACCGCCTTGAATCCGCAGGCTTCGATCCTGCTTTTCCAGGAGTCCGGGCCGTCTGAGGCCATATCGTTCTTCGCGTGATCCCCCGCGACGGTCATCATCGGCGCGAGAACGACCCTGCTTCCCGGCTCCCCCGCCTGCTGAAGACTCGTCAGAACATCAGAAAGGTCCGGTTTTCCTTCCACGGTCCCCACCAGGACATTATCATATCCGAGGCGGGAAAAAGCGTCCTGCATATCCCGGTAGATCCGGTTGGCCTCCTCCTTGTTTCCGGAGCCGTGCCCCATCAGGACCAGGAAGCGCTTCTCATCCCCTGCGGAATCCGAAAGCAGCTCCTCCGCCAGGATCTCCGCCAGCTGCTCAAGATCCTCATCGGATGAAAGCAGCGGCTCCCCGGCCGCGATCTTTTCAAATGCTGCGGCGGAACCCTCCAGCACCCGCAGCATGCGGTCGTTTTCCGCCCCGCGGATGATATGGGTCGGCTGCACGAGGATGTCCTTCATCCCATCCGCCTGCATCCGTTCCATCGCGTCATCCAGCGAGTCGACGGAAACGCCTTTTTCCCTGAGGCGTTTTACGATCATCCTGCTGGTCCATCCCCGGTAGA
>CADBRP010000075.1 GCA_902797095.1 uncultured Eubacteriales bacterium
AGGCATTTCCGCTCCCGCTTCCGGCGAGGGTGGAATACATATACTCAAGGTTAACATTCGCGGCAGTGAGCGCGGTAAGCACCTTGTTCAGGCCTCCCACGACATCCGGAATCTGAACCGCCACGACAGGCGTTCTGCTCGAGATATAATCGTGATCCTTCAGGACTGTCGCGGTTTCATACACATCGTCCACGATCATGCGGACGATCCCGAAGTCCTTGGTCTCGGCCAGAGACAGCGCGCGGAGCGTGATGCCGGCATCCGCCAGGACCTTTGTCATCGCATCCAGCATGCCTGGCTTGTTTTCCAAAAAAACAGATATCTGCTTGATTGCCATGAATGACACCTCCTTATATCTTCCGATTGTCGATTACCCTCACCGCCTTGCCTTCTGACCTTGTAATGGACTTCGGCGCCACCAGGGTAACCTTTGCCTTGATGCCCAGCATGGACTTCAGGCCATCGACCAGTTCTCTCTGTCTTCTGCTGATCTCACCCAGATTATCCGTGAACATCTCCGGGGTCATCTCGACATGGACATCCAGCGTATCCGTGTTGTTGACGCGGCCCACGATGATCTGGTAATTCGCCGCGTAGCCCTGGTTAAGCAGGACGGTCTCGATCTGGGACGGGAAGACGTTGACGCCGCGGATGATCAGCATATCGTCCGAACGGCCCTTCGGCTTCGCCATCTTGATCAGCGTGCGGCCGCAGGAGCACTTTTCCCTGGAAAGGGAGCAGATATCGCGGGTCCTGTAGCGGATCATCGGAAATGCTTCCTTGTCCAGCGCGGTGAAGACAAGCTCTCCCTCGCTGCCAACCGGAAGAACCTCTTCTGTATCCGGATCGATGATCTCCGGAATAAAATGATCCTCATTGACGTGCATGCCGCTCTGCTCAGAGCACTCAAATGACACGCCGGGTCCCGAGAGCTCGGTCAGGCCATAGATATCATACGCCTTGATCCCCATCGTCTTCTGAATATCCTGCCTCATCTCTTCCGACCATGCTTCCGCGCCGAAGATACCGGCTTTCAGCGGAATATCGTCCGGCCCCAGGCCCATTTCCTTCATCCGCTCACCCAGATACGCCGCGTAAGAAGGCGTGCAGCAGATGATCGTTGCTTTCAGGTCATTGATAAACATGATCTGACGGTCCGTATTGCCGGAGGAAGTCGGGATCGTAAGGCAGCCGACCTTGTGCGATCCGCCGTTGAGGCCCGGGCCGCCTGTAAACAGGCCGTAGCCATAGGACACCTGGCAGACATCCTCATCAGTTCCGCCTGCTGCTGTGATTGCACGCGCACAGCACTCCTCCCAAAGGTCGATGTCATGCTGCGTGTAGAAGGCAACGACACGCTTTCCTGTGGTTCCGGAGGTTGACTGGATCCGGACGCATTCCTTCAGCGGCTTGCCCAGAAGGCCGTATGGATACGCCTCGCGCAGATCCGCTTTTGACAGAAACGGAAGCTTGTAAAGGTCATCGATTGACCGGATGTCATCCGGCGTGACGCCCTTTGCCTCCATCTTTTTCCTGTAGTACGGGACATTCTCCCACACATGCTTTACCTGCTTCAGAAGCTTCTCATTCTGTATGGCGCGCATCGCTTCCGGGGATGCGCATTCGATGTCTTTCTGATAATACCTCTCCATTCTGTTTCCTTTCCTGAATCCCTTTCCCGGAATCCTGTGATATTGCTTAACACCGGCCAGCGGGACCGGCATGATGCCCAATTTTTTTCCAATCGGCAGCCTCGCCTGTCCTTATGAACCGGCGCTTCCCTCATTTCTTCCAAGCGCAAATGCACGCTGGTTCATCTGGAGGAATTTCTCCGGAACGCATGCTGCAATTGCATTCTGCCAGACCTCTTCCGGAAAATCAAAATAATGGGAAAGCCTGCCGAGCAGCACCAGGTTGACGGCCTTGACAGAGCCGGCCTGAGCGGCCAGGGATACACAGTCCATGGCATCGACCTTCGCGCCGGCTGCTTTCATCTTCTGAACCAGGTCTTCCGGGTACTTCGCCGCCCCGGTCACAACCGGCATCGGATCGATCTGCTGTGTATTGGTGACAATCTGCCCGTCCTTTTTCAGATA
>CADBRP010000076.1 GCA_902797095.1 uncultured Eubacteriales bacterium
CTGGCGCGGTGTTGGCTGGGCTTGTGCGGTGCAGGTTGTCTTGGCCTGGCGCGGCAATTGGTTACAACAACTCGGCAATTGGTTACTGCAGCTTTTTCGTGCGCAGAGAGCCTTGGCAATTGGTTACAATAACTAGGCATTTGGTTACTGCAGCTTTTTCATGCGCAGAGAGCCTTGGCAATTGATTACAATAACTCGGCATTTGGTTACTGCAACTCAATTCAGGTGGTGGAAAAATATAACATTTCTTGTAAATTGGGAACGGAAGATGGTTATAATCCAACTTCCGTTTTGTCGCAGTTGACAAATCAGGCTGTTTCTTGGAAAAAGCAGGTCTTGCGAACAAATAATCCTATATTTGATTGCTGAAAGTTGGGATATAAGAATGTCAGATGTAAAAAATCCAAAAGCCTGCTTCCGGAACGCGGCCGCCTGCTGCTTGAACGCGAAAATCTGCTTCCGGAACGCGGCCGCCTGTTGCTTGAACGCGAAAGCCTGCTTTCGGAACGCGGCCGCCCATTTCATGAACGCGAAACCCTGCTCCCGAAACGCGAAGCCCTGCCTTTGGGAGAGATTGGCCAGCCCAGATAATAGCCCGTATTTCTCAGCTATTGTTTTTTTGTGTATTTAAAAAATCCAGTTGGGAATTCTTCCTGGTAAGGTATCTGTTCTATTTAGAAAGCATATTTTTAGAAAAAAGAGGCAGAATGGAGATGTCCGTATGAGAACGGAAGCTGAAAGAATTGAAATTCTTCACAGGAGAGCGAAGGAGCTGGAGCGGCGAAGAAATGAGCGGCAGATGGCCGGTCTGGGAAGCGTCTCGGCGTTTCTTGCCGTACTTCTGATCTTCATTGTGGGCAGGACAAGCAGAATGTCCCCGGGCCTTGCGGGAGATCCGTTCACAGGATCGTCTCTGCTAAGTGAAAGTACGGGGGGATACGTGCTGGCGGCAGTGATCGCGTTCTTCCTGGGTGTGGTCATCACTGCGGTCTGTATCAAGATACGGCAGAAGAAAGAGGAAAGATACCGACGGGGAAGCGGGAATCAGAAGCCGTAAGAAGCAGCGGTCGGCTATTAGAAAATCTGACCGGAAGAACAGAAGAAGGAGAAGGAAAATGCTGTTTCAGGAAAAGGATAAAACGGACAGGAAGAAATGCAGGCTAAAACGGATGGGGCGTCTGCTCCCGCTTTTGCTGCTGCTGGTATTTATGTGGGCAGCCGGCGCAGGCAGCGTATACGCAAGTACTACAGTTTCGCTGAACCCGGGAGACACCTATGATTTCTCGCAGAAGAGCAGCTACAAGAAGTACGGCGCGTTTTATGTGGACATCAAGAAAGTTGATAAAAGCCTGGAGTATACTGAGTATCACCTGAAGGGCCAGGCGAGCAACGCCATGGTGCGTATCGATCCGCCCAAGGGGGAGAAGATCGTAGTGTATCTGGACGGAGTCCGGCTGACTCCGAATGACGACGCTCCGGGGATCGCCTCGGACCGCGCGGCCATTGAGATCGGAGACAGCGGCGGAGAAGTCGTTCTTTTCATCAATGAGAACGGCCACTGGTCAGACGGCCTGGAGGGCAATATCTTTCATGGCCAGGGCCGCATGCCGGCCATCCGCAAGGATAACACCTCCACAAAGCTCACCTTTACTTCAAAAAATAAGAGCGATGTTTATAAGCTCATCGCAAAGGCGGACCCGGATGCTTTCCGGACCTGCGCCATCGGATGCTATTCCAAGGACTCCGGGATGTGGTCCAGGCTGTATTCGAAGACGACAGGAAACATCTTCTTCGAGAGCGGATATATTGAAGCCTGGGGCTCGCAGAATTTCAAGAACGGGGGCAAACTGGGATATGACCGATGGGACGGAGGCGCCGCGATCGGAGCCAACGGGTACGGCAGCGTGGACGGCATCACCGTAAACGGCGGATATATCAAAGCGATCGCGGGCGATACAGGCTGCGCCGGCATCGGCACCTCCTCCGCGGTAGACACAGGCCCGCTGCTCGCATATCCTCTTTTCTGCTCCACAGCGAAGAATATCACCATCAACGGCGGCAAGATCGAGGTCGAACATTTTGCCGAGGTGGGATCCAAAGGCGCCACCCTGTCCGGGACCGGAGCCAGTATCGGCGGCGGATACCGGACGGATGTGGAGAATCTGGTCATCAACGGCGGGGAGATCTCCAACAGGACGTCAACATACAGGCCCGGCACGGGGATCGGCGCCGGTGAGGAAGGAGACGCCCAGATCAAGATCACAGGAGGAACCATCGATGTCATGGCCGAATATGTCGGAATCGGCGCGCACGCGGTGCACATTACAGACGCCGATATCCCGGTCCCGGATCCCGATCCTCCATCGCCGGGGGAAGGTGACGACGGGGAAGATCCGGAACCGAATGACGGTGATAATACCGCGTGGTTCGGAGATGTCAGGCTTGACATCACCGGGGGCGACATCAAGGTGGATTCCAATAAGGTCTGCCTGGGCGGCGGTATACCGGAGTCCAAAAAAGCCTATGTCGAGATCGACGGAGGAACTCTGGATCTGAACAGCAGCGGGAAGCTGACAGGCCCGGTCATCGGCCCCGGCATCCCCAGCGGAAAGCTGACGCGCATCTCCATACGCGGCGGGGTGATCAACGCCCGCAGAGCGTACAACAGACACAACACAGAAGAGCATGTGGCCATGATCGGCAACGCCCATCATCCTGATCTGTCTGAACACCTGAACAGCAACAGCGTTGTGAATATGGTCGAGATCTCGGGCGGCACGATCAAGCTGACCGAAAAGGGCGAAAACGGCAGTACAAAACCCGGAGCCATCGGCGGAAATCAGGGCGTGAATTATAAGAGGGACTACACCTGGGTCGCGATCACCGGCGGCAACATCTGCGCGTCTATGCTTGACGGGGATAAAACCAGGCCCTGGAACGCTCTGAAAGAAGCGGACGGCGTTCAGGTCCATCTCCAGAAGGTCACCCTTCGACCCGGGACCCAGTATACTGACCGGGACGCTTTCAAGGTGAAAAGCGGGCAGTATATCCAAAAAGACGGAACGGAATACGAGTATGGCCTGAAAGACTGCTATCTGTTTAAAGAAAGCCTTGCTCCGGATCCGGAGCCGCAGCTCTGGTTCTGGCTGCCGGACAGTGTCGAATGGGGCAAGGTCGAAACTGATTATAATCCTCTCTATGGGCTGAATGCCAAAGTGTTTTCCGGATTGCTGCTGGGCGGCCTTTCCGGCAGCAGCCAGTTCGACTTTTACCCGCCGATCTATCTGAACCTTGAAGCCTCACATGATAACTGCGGTTCCGCCAGGGTGCTGTATCAGGACAAAAAACTGACGGATTTCACTCCGGTGGACGACAGTTCGTTTCCCAAGCTGATCGACTCATATAATAACGAGCTGGGCAATGGCGGATATCCTGTGCTCGACAGGAGCGGCGAATTCAGGACGAGCGGAGCTCCGAACGATTACATCAGCGGGGATGGCAGATGGATCTATTTCGATGACATAGATTCCTTTAATCAGAACCTGGGCGTATCTTTATATGCCGTTTTAGGGAACTATGATCTGGAGCTGAGATTCGACGCGAACATACCGGGCAATACGAAATCGACCCTGTCCGGCACGATGCCTCCCGCCGCGGGATACCATAACGACGAGAAGGTCACGCTGCCGAAAGATGCTGGCGGGAATTACGGATTCCGCCTCAATGGATACGCTTTCACGGGCTGGAACACCAAGCCGGACGGAGGAGGAGACTCCTTCGCATCCGGGGAAGAAAACATCCCGGCCACCAGGTTCAGAAAGAGCAGCGCCGATCCATCCGAGGTCACGCTTTACGCTCAGTGGACACCGATCAAGTATAAGGTCAATTACAGCTCGGCGGATCCGCAGCTTGATGGGATCTCCATGGAATACACATATGATAAGCCTGAGAAATTCGCGTGGGGAGATGACCTTCAGAGCTGGGGGGATCAGCGCTTCATGCTGGCAGGATGGAAATATAATGATGAAATCTATGGCAGGAATGATGAACTCCTGAGCTTTACGGACTTTGATGCCGGCGGAGATTCCCAGCCGCGTACGCTGGAGGCTGTCTGGATGCAGCAGGGAGAGATCCGCATCAAAGTCATGGTGGATGGAAAGGCCGTAAGCGGCCTGGAAAACGACATCAAGCTGAAGGACAGCAACAGCGGAACGCCGCAGACGGAGTTCGAGGAGGATCCGGATGAAGCGGGAATCTACAGGAATGTATGCTCTACGCCGCTTCCGGACGGGACATATACAGTCTCGATCGGCAGCCGTATACTGGATCCTGATGAAGCGTCATTCACCTATAGCAGAAACAAAGCAGCCTATGTAGAGCTGGTTTCCTACACCACGACCCTGAACAAAGGATCCGGCACACATATCACAAGCGTCGATATCGATCCGATGGATGATACCGACAGTGCGGGAAGGCCATATGTCACAGCGCCCATGGGATATGAGATCAGCATAGACGCAGAACCTTTTGAAGGATTCGCGGTCGGCGGATGGACCTGCGAGGGGACAGAGCCTGAATGGGATCCTTCAGCGGGAGCGCAGAAGATCAAAGTGAAGGGCACTTCTGTGCTGACGCCCCATGACAGACCATTCGGGTACACCGTGACCTACGAGCCGAACGCGGAAGACGCGGCAGGAGAAATGGACCCGCAGAAGTTCAGTGTCGGCAGAGATCAGAATCTGAAGCCGTCCGGGTTCAGCAGGAAGGGGTACAAACAGGGCGTCTGGGACTTTGACGGCGAGGAACCCCGGGAGATCTACTGGTCCACCAGCAGCTCCGGGCCGGGCGCAGGCTTTGCGGATCAGGAACAGATCCGGGGCGAGCGTCCGCTCACATGGGAAGACGGCGCCGAAGTTCCGCTGTACGCGCTGTGGAGCCCCAGAAAATATGAGATCACCTATCATGACCCGTCCGGAACGTATCCGGATCAGTCAGAGGAACACAAGTACGACGAATCCTTCCGGCTGAAGACTCTGGAAGACAGGGGAAACTACACACTGGCCGGATGGAAGGCAGGCGGTGTTTCCGGGGCCCCGGTATATCCGCTGGATGAAGATGTCAAAAACCTCTGTACCGATGAGATCGCCGGCTATACCCTGGACGCGGTATGGGTCGAAAAGGGCAGCATCAACCTGACCCTGACTAAAGACGGAAAGCCTCTGACCGGCATCGCTTCAGACATCATTGTGACTGATGGTGGCGGGAATATACTTAAAAATTATTTCGAGGAGGAGGAAGATGCCCCCGGCCGGTACGTATACAGGCAGAAACCCCAGAAACCGCTTCCCCAGGGAATAACCAGCATTGCGATCAACGGGTGCACGATCCCGGAAGATATGGCAAGATTTGATTATTATCCTGACAGTCCGGTAAGTCTTGCCTATAACTTCTATACCGTCGAAGTGAAGGCAGGTGAGGGCATCCGATCCGTCACGCCAAACGAAGGATCCATCGTTGCCCCGGAAGGGACCGGGTTTGAGATCGCTGCCGTCCCTGAGGACGGGTATCAGTTCGACCATTGGGAGAGTTCAGATGAAGGCAGACCGGCCGATCTGGATCCGTCAAAGGCCTCTCAGACGATCACGGTCGACGGAACCGCAGAACTGACGGCCTGCGGGAAGGGCAACTCCTATACCGTTCAGTTTGATCCCAACGATGCCGGCTATCCCGGCGCGGAGCCTGCAACCGGCGAAATGGCCAATGAGGAAATGGTCTACGGTACGGCGAAGAAACTCGCGGCGAACAGATTCCAGAAAACAGGCTATACCTTCTATGGATGGAATGCAGAGCCGGACGGATCCGGATCGTATTACGGCAACGGGCAGAAGGTGTCGGATCTGACGACAGTGAATGGAGGCATGGTCACCCTCTACGCCATCTGGGAACCGCTGGAGTATACGATCACATATATCGACCCGTACCGCCTTTGCAGGACGAAAAAGCAGACGGCGAAATATAATGAGGAGATCAACCTCATCGGCGCTGACGATCCGGACTGGAAGCCCGAGGGACATGAGCTGTCAGGCTGGACAGGAGAAGCGCTGGGTTCCTTCTACGCGCCCGGAGCGCCGGAGAAGAATTTCTGCACCGTCAATGAGGACGGCAGCCTCAGCGGAAAGGTGCTGTATTCAGAATGGGCTGATACTGGAACGATCTTTGTCTCGGTCGCTCTGGACGGACAGGGAGTCGGTGTCGATCCCGATGATATTGAGCTTTATGACAAACTGCATCAAACGACATACAGCGGATGCTTCCTGGGGAAAACCAACAGCCCGGGCCAGTACCTGTTCGACCCCAGTGAGATGCAGGAAGAACTTCCCGAGGGAACGTATACCGTCAGTGTGAACCACTTTAACAGCTACGGCATTGCGGATACCCGGTGTGATTTAGCTTACGGTCCGGATCAGGCGGCTATAGCAAATCTGGAATCCAGTACAGTTTCCATAGAGGCGGGAGAACATGTCGATGCCGTCAATGTGAAGGATCCTATGACGGGTAAGGAAGGAAATTCTGTCGTTGTCATGAAGGGAGAAAAGGCGATCATTTCCTCCTCCGTGAATGAGAAAGGATATCACTTCAGCGGATATACGGTCAACGGCTCAGCGGACATGGATCCCCTTGCTGCTGATCAGGAGATCCGCGTCTTCTCCAAAGTCAGTCTGACCGCTCATGCGGCAGGCAACGAGTATCTCATCCACTTTGCCGCCAACGGCGGAAAGGGAACGATGGCTGATCTGCCTTTGACCTACGGGCAGAAGAGCAGACTCGCTGCAGGCATGTTCAAGCGGGAGCACTATGACTTTACAGGATGGAACACGAAACAGGACGGCAGCGGGACTTCGTACAAAGACAGGGCAGAGGTGCTGAATCTGGCCGATGGCCAGGGTGATACAGTGGTGCTGTACGCCCAGTGGAAGAAGATCCCGGTCTATAAAGTGACCTTTGTGACAAACGGCGGAAGCAGAGTGCCCGACCAGACTGTGGAAAAAGGAAAGACAGCCGCAAAGCCCGCGAACCCGAAGCGGACGGGATACGTTTTCAAAGGCTGGTATCAGGACAAGAGCCTGAAGAAGCCTTTCAGCTTCGGAACGGGCATCACGAAGAACACCACCGTTTACGCGAAATGGGAAAAGGCGCGGATCATACATAACTTCAGCCTGACCTTTGTGACAAACGGCGGAAGCAAGGTGCCGACGCAGACTGTCCAGGAAGGAAAGAAGGCGGTGAAGCCCGCTGACCCGAAGCTTGCGGACTATGCCTTTGGAGGCTGGTACGCTGATAAGGCGCTGACAAAAGCCTTTGATTTCTCAAAGGCGATCACGCGGAACACGACGGTCTACGCGAAATGGACCGCGAATCCCGTGCCGGTGCTGATGGCCTGGGGCAAGCCCTCCGGAAAACGCTCTGTGAACGCCTCCTGGACGAAGGTCTCCGGCGCTTCGAAATACCTGGTCTACGCCGGCAAGTGCGGAGAGAAGCTGAAACGGGTCAAGGTCACCACAGGCAATTCCTTCAAGCTCAGCAAGGTCCGCGGAAAGAAGCTGGTGAAGCACAGGGCCTATGTACTCTGCGTGACCGCTCTGGACAGGAACGGCAAGGTCATCGCGACCAGCAAAAAGTTCCATGTGATCACCGCGAAGACCATGGGAAACGAAGCCAACATCACCGGCATCACCGCAAACAGGAAGCAGATCACCCTGAAGCAGGGCAAGACCGCAAAGGTCGGCGCCAGCTACACCCTGCCCGGCGAAAAGAAGCATATCAACAAGAAGCACGGCAGATTCCTGCGCTTCACTTCGGACAATCCGAAGACCGCGAATGTAGACAAAAACGGCACCGTAAAAGCCATCTGGCCGGGCAAAGCCACGATCTACATTCAGGACACCAGCGGATTGTACTGCAAAACGATAGTGACGGTAGTGAAGTAAGCAGCCGGTGAAACGCTTGCTGATGAAGTTCATAGTTGGCGCGGCAGGCATTTGGTGCGGCGAAAGATCCCGGGGCGCGCCCCGGGATCTTTTTGCTGCGGTGGCAGTTCTTGCTGCGGCAGCTCTGGCAGTTGCAGCTCTGGCGGTTGCAGCTCTGACAGTTGCAATTCTTGGCGGCGGCAATTCATGACTATAATGCGGCAGTTGGTTACTGCAA
>CADBRP010000077.1 GCA_902797095.1 uncultured Eubacteriales bacterium
GCCTGCGTCGTTACATTGCATTTGAACCCGGCCGCTTCGATCGCCGTTCTGGCGTCCGATTCGCTCATGCCCATTACATCCGGGATCTCGCCGTCTCCGGGGCCGCTGCTGATCGTGACCGAGATCGTGCTCTTCGTCTTGATGACCTCGCCCGGCTCCGGATCCTGTCCCAGGATCCTTCCGGCCTCGACCTCCTCGTTGACGATCTCATCGGTCTTCTTTACCTTGAGGTCGTACTTCGAAGCTTCCTCCTGCGCCTCCGCGACGGTCATTCCCGTAAAGTCAGGCGTTTCTATCTCCTTGCCGCCGAACAGTCCCAGCGCGTAGCACGCCGCTGCCGCTCCCGCGAGGACCGCGAGGATGATCGCGATGATCAGGACCACCCTTCCGCCGTTTCCGCGGCCGCCTTTTTTCTTTTTCTTTTTCTCAAGTCTCCGGACTTCTCTGTCGATATCATCGTCTTCATCGTAATAGGATGTTTCAGCGGCGGGGCCGTCCGGATTCCCTGCCTTTCCTGTCTGCTCATTTCCCATGAGGACCGACGTCCCCACCACGCTGTTGATGAATTCAAGATTGTTCAGCGCTTCGATCAGCTCATCCGCGGACGCGTACCGGTTCACCGGGTATTTGTCCGTGCATTTCATGATGATGTGCTCCAGCGCCGGAGGAACTCCGTCCACCAGCTGGGACGGCGGTGTCATCTCCGAATTGATATGCATCAGCGCGATGTTGACCGGGTTGTCTCCGTCGAACGGGACATTTCCCGTCAGCATCTCGTACATTACGATTCCCAGGGAATAGATGTCGGATTTCTCATCCACATATCCGCCTCTCGCCTGCTCCGGCGAAAAATAGTGCACCGATCCGATGATGCCGTCCGTGCTGTCGGAGATGGTCGCCGCGTTGACCGCCTTGGCAATGCCGAAGTCGGTGATCTTAGCGGTTCCTCCCGGCGTCATCATGATGTTGTGCGGCTTGACGTCGCGGTGGATGATATGGTTCTGATGCGCGAAGGACAGAGCCGCCGCGATCTGCTTCGCGATGGCTATCACCTTCGGGTACGGCATCGGCCCCTGTTCCCTGATGTAGTCGGACAGAGCCCTGCCGTCGATCAGCTCCATGACGATATAGTGAATATTCCCCTCCTTGCCGACATCGTAGATGTTGACGATATTGGGGTGCGACATGCTGGCTGCCGCCTGGGATTCTCTCCGGAAGCTGTCTATGAATTTATGGTCGTTTATGAACTCCGGCTTCAGGATCTTGATCGCGACAAAACGGTTGAGAAGCTTGTCCTTCGCCTTGTAGACAACGGACATGCCGCCCTCGCCGATCCTTTCCAGCAGTTCATATCTTCCTGCAAGTACCTTGCTCATTTCCTGTCCTCTCCGTGTCTAGATCCTGACACAGACTACGGTAATATTATCTCTGCCGCCGGCCCGGATCGCCAGATCCACCAGCTCGGCGCACGTATCATTCATGTTGCTGCCTGCTCCCAGCACTTCCAGGATCTTCTCCTCCCCGACTTCTCCGTAGAGACCGTCGGTGCAGAGCATCAGAACATCTCCGCTGCGGAGGGGGAGCTTGTAGAAATCCGGTTCAGCCACGGGTTCCGCTCCGAGCGCTTTGGTGATGACGTTTTTCTGTCTGTGCGTCTCCGCTTCGTCCTCGGTGATCACGCCCTTGTCGATCAGCTCGTTGACATACGTATGATCCTTGGTGATCCTCTTCAGCTCGCCGCCGCGGAAAATATAGGCGCGGCTGTCCCCGATGTTGGCGATGTATCCCTCACCCCTGAAAAGATACGCCATCACCACTGTGGTCGCCATGCCTCTGTAGCGCCGGTCGTTTTTCCCGAGCTGATAGATCGCGGTGTTCGCCTCCGCGACAGCCTTCGCCATGAAGGTGAAAATATCGTCTGTCTGAGTGTTGCTCCGGATATCGTTTTCATTCACGAATCCGGCGATCTTCTCCACAGCCGTCCTGCTCGCGACTTCGCCGGAATTGTTGCCGCCGACGCCGTCCGCCACCACATATACGTCGCTGCCGGGAATCACGAAGCACGCGTCTTCGTTGTTTTTCCTGACAACGCCCCTGTTGCTCTTAAATCCGATCTGAACCATATTTTTATTGGCCTTTCTTTGCTATTTCACCCGCTTCATGGCGCAGATGAAAAAACCGTCCGTTCCGTCCTCATGGGGCAGAAGCTGCCGTGACGAGATCTGTTCAAAGGAGGGATTTTCCTTCAGGAACGCGTCCGCCACATTTCCGTTTTCCTCCGGGTTTATGGTGCATGTGCTGTAAAGCAGCGTTCCTCCCGGTCTGACATAGGTCGAAGACGCCTGAAGGATCCTTCGCTGCAGCATCGGAAGCTCATCGATCCCGGCCTCTTCCCTGTATTTTATTTCCGGCTTTCTCCGGATCACGCCCAGCCCGGAGCAGGGCGCGTCCACCAGAACGCGGTCAGCCTTCCCGGCCAGTGCCGGATCCGCCTCCGCCGCGTCCGCCGCTTTTGTCTCTATATTCGTGAGTCCCAGCCGCCGCGCCTGCCTGTCCACCAGTCCGAGGCGCTTTTCATAAAGATCGCATGCCAGGATCCTCCCGGTATTTCCCATCCGCTCGGCGATCGCCGTCGTCTTGCCTCCGGGCGCCGCGCAGGTATCTATCACAAACTCTCCGGGACCTGCCCCCAGCGCGCTGACCGCCAGCATCGAACTTTCGTCCTGCGGCGTAAAGAGCCCGTTCCGGTAGCTCTCCGTCTCCAGGAGGCGGCTTCCCTTCACAAGGAGCGCGTTCTCGCAGAGCCTGCTTTCCTCAGTCTCAAAGCCGCCGGCTCTGAGTTTCTCAGCCAGCTCCTCCCTTCCGGTCTTCAGCCGGTTGACCCGGATGCTTACCGGGGGCCGCTGATTGCCGGCCTCAAGAAGGCGCTCGGTGAATTCCGCGGAATAGAAGGTCCGCCATTTTCTGATAAGCCAGGGCGCATAGGAATACTTCACCGACAGATACTCTGTTTCATCGGCGTCGCGGTCCGGCATCCGCAGCGTGTCTCCGCGCTTCAGGTAGGCTCTGAGTATCGCGTTCACAAGCCCCGCCCTGCTTTTGCAGTATCTTCTGGCAAGCGCCACGCTCTCGCTGACCGCCGCGTATTCAGGGACAGAGTCCATGCAGCGGATCTGGTACAGACCCATTCTGAGGATCGTGCGCTCCTGCTTTCCCAGGCTTCTGATTCCGTTTTTCGCCAGAAGTCCGAGAAAATAGTCCAGCGTGATCTTTCTCTCCAGAACTCCGTAGACAAGCTCCCGTACAAAGGCGGGACTGTCCGGCCGCTTCTCGGCGATCCTGTGATTCAGGGTCAGATTCGACCAGGATCCCTTCGTCTCCATATCCATCAATACCAGATATGCCGTTGTTCTGCTGCTGTCCATCCGGTCCTGCTCCCTGCCTCCGGAAAGCGGCAAAAGCCACTTTTCCTAAACATTATAATTTTATCCTAAAACGGTACCTATTTCAATGGAATTGCCCTTTAAATATTCCCTGGTCTCCATCCTCCGGCGGCCCGGCGCCTGAAGCTTCGTCACCCTCAGAATACGGCCTCCGGCGGAGATGTCGATGCCCTGATCCGATACCGCCACCACTGTTCCGGCGGGCTCGCCGCACGCATCCTGCAAAGGCAGGGCAGCCCACAGCTTCAGAGTCTGTTCGCCGTACGATGTGAATGTTCCCGGCCACGGATCGAAGGCGCGGATCTGCCGCTCCAGCTCCTCGGGGCTCTTCGTGAAATCGGCCCGTCCGTCCGCTTTGGAGATCATCCCCGCGTACGTGGCGAGGCTGTCATCCTGCTCCTCCGGCTCGATCTCGTCCAGCTGCTCCAGCGCGGCGGTGATCAGCCTCGCGCCCATCCTTGAAAGCTCATCGTGAAGCTCCCCGCAGCTTTTGCCGCCGATCGGCGTCTCGTCCTTGCAGAGCATCGGACCGGTATCAAGTCCGGCCTCCATCTGCATGATAGTGATTCCGGTCACCTCGTCCCCCGCCAGGATCGCGCCCTGGATCGGAGCCGCCCCTCTGAATCTGGGCAGCAGTGAGCCGTGAATGTTCAGGCATCCCCGCGCGGGTATATCCAGTATATCCTGCGGGAGGATCATCCCGTAGGCGCAGACCACGATCACATCCGGCGCGGCTTCCTTCAGCGTATTGATGAATTCTTCATTTCCCCGGATCTTTGCCGGCTGCAGGACCGGGATCCCGGCCTCGGCAGCAGC
>CADBRP010000078.1 GCA_902797095.1 uncultured Eubacteriales bacterium
TGATTATTTCTTTTATCTTCTACAGTAGGTCTTCCCCTTCTCTTTGCCATCGCGCCCTCCGATTAAATCGATATCTATTTATTCTGAATATACAAGCAAGAGCTTGCTCTGTCAAGAATATAAAGATATCGATTTATTCTATGTAAAAAAAGAGGCATCCTGTTTCCAGAACACCTCTTGGTTCATTTGCTTTTAGATCCGATTACATTTGTTGATGTTTCTTGTTCTTCTCAGCCTGAATAGCTGGCCCATACTTTATGAGCATATCAAGCACAAATCGGGCACACCGCTCCATATCCCATTTTGCTTGTTTATCCATCGGAGGCATCACTAATTCCACGGGTCTATCACCTTGCTTTATGAAAATGTGAGTCATTGTTTCGGGATCTCTTCCCCCATCCTTCTGGCTCATTTTCTATCCTTCCCAGAGTCTTTGATACGATAGTAATCCTCAGCATCCACACCGATCTCAACATAGTCCTTCGATCTGGCATTTTTGTTGCTCAAGCAGACTACCGTCTCAACATGCCTCGTAAACGGGAAATTATCGAACGGCTGCACCGACTCGACCCTGTAGCCCATATACTGCAGCCCGTAGAGATTCGTCGCCAGAGACTTCGGATTGCAGGAGATGTAAACGATCTGGTCCACACCGTAGCCCGCGATCTTTTCGACCGCGTCGGGAGTCATGCCCGCTCTCGGCGGGTCCACCACGATCACATCCGGCTTTTCGCTGAGTCCGGAGAGAACATCGAACACATCGCCGGCGATAAACCTGCAGTTGTCCAGCCCGTTGAGCGCCGCTGTCCTGCGCGCGCCCTCCACAGCCTCCTCCACGATCTCGATCCCGACGACCCCGGACGCCTTCCGCGCGAGGATCTGCGAGATCGTTCCCGTTCCGCAGTAGAGGTCGAACACCTTCTTGTTCTCGAAATCATCGATCAGGCCGATCGCGTAGGAATAAAGATTCTCCACGGCTTCCACGTTGGTCTGAAAGAACGAAAACGGCCCTACGTGAAATTTCAGTCCCAGAAGTTCCTCGTTATAGTACTCCCGGCCGTACAGGACCCTCAGCTCATCGCAGTTTACCGCGTCCGCCTTGCGGTCATTGACCGTGCGCAGGATCCCCGCCAGAGTATGCTCCAAAGGCAGGCCGAGAAGCATTTTCACAAAGCCTTCCTCATCAAAATCCCCTTCACTTGAGGTGACGATATTGATCAGCATCTCGCCGGTATGAGCGCCGCGCCGCAGGACCAGGTTCCGCATCATGCCGGAATGCCTCTTCTTATGGTAATGCGGATATCCGCGCTCGGCCGCGAAATCCAGCACCGCCCGCAGAACCAGGTTAAAATCAGGATGGACCAGCTGACACTCATCCACCGTCACAACGGACATGAAGGACTTCCTGCGGTGCATTCCCAGCGTCATCGGGCCGTCCTTCACCATATCCCCGAATGTATATTCCATCTTATTGCGGTACGCGTACACCGACGGCGCGGGCCGGATCGGCAGAAGCTCGCCGTATTTTATCTGCTTCTGCAAAAGCAGGCCCTTCACCTCACCGTATTTATTGGCCAGCTGCTCCTCATAGGGAACTCCCTGGTAGCTGCAGCCGCCGCAAATCTCCCATACCGGGCAGAGCCCGCGCTTTGCGTCATGATCACACATTGTCCTGCTCCAGTCCGTACTTGCTGTAGAATTCTTTCTTGTATTCAGTAAAGCGGTCCTCATCGATCGCCTGACGGATCCTGTCCATGGTCCGGATCAGGAAATGCAGGTTGTGATGCGTCATCAGCATGGACGAAAGGATCTCGTCGCACTTGAAGAGATGCCGCAGATAGGCTCTGGAATAATTTCTGCATGTTTCGCAGTCGCATTCCGGATCCAGCGGCGTGAAGTCCCGCTCATATTTCTTGTTCTTGATATTTACCCTGCCATGGGATGTCATCGCCATTCCGTGGCGGGCGATTCTTGTAGGAAGGACGCAGTCAAACATATCTATGCCCCGTTCCACCCCTTCGAAAAGGCAGTCCGGACTTCCTACGCCCATAAGATATCTTGGTTTTTCTTTTGGAAGACAGTCCAGCGTTTCCTCGAGCACTTCATACATAATCTCCTTCGGCTCTCCGACGGAAAGTCCTCCCACCGCGTAACCGGCCAGATCCAGCTCTGTGATCTGCTCCGCGCTTCTCTTCCTGAGATCGTTATAGACGCCGCCCTGCATGATGCCGAAAAGAGACTGATTGCAGCCTTCTCCCAGGACCTGGCTCTCGCCTCCGAGTCTGGCGGCATATTCCTCATGAGCCTCGTTGCATCTTCTGAGCCAACGTGTGGTCAGCTCGAGGGAATGCTCCACATACTTCCGCTCAGCGGGATAAGGCGCGCATTCATCGAACGCCATGATGATGTCAGATCCGAGGGCATGCTGGATCTCCATGGATTTCTCCGGTGAAAGCATATGCCTGGAGCCGTCGATGTGAGACTGGAAGAAAGCCCCCTCCTCAGTGATCTTTCTCATCTTTCCGAGGCTGAAGACCTGAAATCCGCCGCTGTCAGTCAGGATCGGCAGGTCCCAGTGCATGAACCGGTGCAGTCCGCCTGCTTCGCGCACGATCTCATGGCCGGGGCGAAGATACAGGTGATATGTATTGCTCAGAATGATCTGAGCGCCCATTTCCTTTACTTCGTCAGCGCGCTGCGCCTTAACCGTAGCCGCAGTCCCCACCGGCATGAAGATCGGCGTTTCGATCTTTCCGTGCGGCGTTGTGAGCGTACCTCTGCGGGCTTTTGTTCTGCTGTCTGTTTTATGTAGTTCAAACGTTACTGCATGCATTCGCGTTATCCTCTCTGTGCTGTCAGAATCCTGCCTAACATCATAACATAAGGACGGTAAAAAGCAAAAAAAAATCAGGGCCGCGATCTTATTTTCATACTACCGCAGCCCCTTACTTATTGAATCTCAGAACCCTCAACTTTCTCACTCCTTTCCGATCTTCCTCTCCGGCTCTCCCCCTCGATCCAAGGCATCAATCTCAGGTTCCCAACCGCTTCGGAATCTCTCAGTCTTCCGATTACCTATTCAGTTGTCTTCTTTCGCGGCCGCCCCAACTTTCTCACTTCTCGTCCTGTGATCTCTCGGATCTCCCGCAGGCTCTTTCAAGGCTCTTCCGCTGCATTAACTTACTGAATCTATTCTTCGGGAGGATTCCCTCCCGGTGACTGTATATTACCGCATTTTTCAGAAAATTGCAATAGGTTTTCGTGTATTTTTGTGTTCTTTTTACCGGAATCATCCGCGGCGCCGCAAACGCCCGGCCTTCAGGCTTCCCTGTTTTCCTGATTATCCTGGTCCAGCGTCAGTCTGCACCCTTCGCTGCAATCCTCGTCCTTATGATGGCAGCTGTCGCACTCACTGAAGTGAGACGGCACCCCCGGTCCCATAAATCTGTCCCTGATCACAGTCACCAGCATAAAGCCTCCGCCGAAGATGACCAGTACTATGATCGAAGCGATGATCTGATGAAGCATATATGTCACTCCTTATTCTGATAAGCTCCTGAAACAGCATGGCCGGGGCGAAGCATCCGCCCCGGCCGTTATTTCGAAATCACTGAACGCCTGCCTTTGCGCGGGCGTCTGCGCGCGTTCCGCGCTTTACAGAGTTTCCTGCTGTTTGAATCTGCGGTATCTTTCCTTCGCGTCCGCTTCCGCCATGCCGAACAGCTTTTCTGCGTTCTCCGGGAATGTGATCTTCAGCGCCGCGTAACGGTTCTCTCCATCCAGGAAGTCTTCATACGCGATGCACGGCTCCTTGCAGTCGACGCACATCTTGTGATCCTCCAGATCCGGATTATATCTGTACAGCGGCCAGTAACCGGATTCCACCGCGCGCTTCATCTCTTCCTGCACGTTGTTCATGCCGCGCTTGATGCCGTGAACGGTGCACGGGGTATACGCGACGATGACCGACGGGCCCTTATGCTCCTCCGCCTCGCGGATCGCCTTGATCAGCTGATTCATATCGGCTCCCATGGCGACAGACGCGACATAGACATTGCCGTAGGTCTTCAGGATCTGCGCGATGTCCTTCTTGCGGGTCTTCTTTCCGGAAGCCTGGAACTCAGCCACAGCACCCAGCGGAGTCGCCTTGGAGCTCTGTCCGCCGGTATTGGAATAGACCTCATTGTCGATGATGAAGACGTTGATGTCCTCGCCGGTGGCGATGACATGATCCAGACCGCCGTAGCCGATATCATAGGCCCAGCCGTCTCCGCCGTACATCCAGAAGCTCTTCTTGCACAGATAGTCCTTTCTCTCCAGGATCTCCCGCGCCAGTTCAAAGGATCTGGGCTGCAGGTCATGCTGGAAGGCGTCCTCCACAGCCATCTCCTCAAGCTCCGCCACGAACAGCTCCGTAGCTTCCCTGTTTTTGTCGATATCATCGTAGGTATCCACCCAGTCGATAGCGTACTCGCTTCTCGTTTCCTGTATGTATTCCTGTACAAGCTCCTTCTGCTTTTCCCTCTGCTGCCGCACGGACAGATACATGCCCAGAGCCAGCTCTGCGTTATTCTCAAACAGCGAGTTCGTCCACGCGACTCCCTGTCCCTTCTTGTTCTTGCAGTACGGGATGCCCGGCATGCCGCTGCCCCATGCCTGAGAGCATCCGGTGCCGTTTGCCCAGTAGATCTGCGCGCCGAAAAGCTGTGTCAGCAGCTTGGCGTACGGCGTCTCTCCGCATCCCGCGCATGCTGCCGAGAATTCCACCAGAGGCTGGCGGAACTGGCTTCCCTTAACAGAATACGGCGAGAACAGATCTCCCTTGTTCGACAGATTCAGCGCGTATTCCCAGCGCGCCTGCGATTCGCCGGTAGGATTGGCCGGTTTCATTTCAATAGCCTTCTCCTTAGCCGGACATACCGGCACGCAGCTGCCGCAGCCTGTGCAGTCATACTGCGAGATCTGCAGGCTGTAATACAGTCTGCTTCCATCCTTTGCCTTATAGCTCCTCAAAGGCGCGATGTCGAATCCCTTCGGCGCGTTGGCTGCCTCCTCCGCGTTCAGGATATACGGGCGGATGGCCGCGTGCGGACATACGAACGCGCAGCGGTTGCACTGGTTGCAGATGTCCGCCTTCCATTCCGGAACATAGACCGCAAGGCCGCGCTTCTCCCACGCGGTAACGCCCATCTCGATCTGGCCGTCCTTCATGGTCGCGAGCACGCTGGTGGGCAGATCGTCGCCCTGCTGGCGGTTGATGGGATCCACGATGTTGCGGATCATCCACGGCCTGCTCTCGTCTTCCATCTCAGGCTCGACTTCAATATTCGCCCATGCGGGATCGACTTCCACTTTCTGGAAGCCCTCTACGCCGGCTTCAATCGCCTGTATGTTCTTCTGAACCACGGAGTTGCCCTTTGACATGTACTTGCTCTTGACCGCCTTGATCATCTCGGAGACCGCCTGCCCTACAGGGATGACTCCCGTGATGGTGAAAAATGCGGACTGCAGGATGGAATTCTTATGGCTTCCGAGCCCCAGCTCGCCGGCGATTTTGGTAGCGTCGATAATATACAGATTGATATTGCGCTCCGCCAGCAGCTTCTTGTCGGAAGGCCACAGTTCCTTCGGAGTCTCCTCTGCCGTCCAGGGGCAGTCGATCAGCAGTGTGCCGCCGGGCTTGATCTCCTCCACGATCCTGTATTCATCCAGGAAGTGGTGGTTGTGGCATGCCACAAAGTCAGCGTTTTTAACATAATATGAGCTGCGGATCGGAGACTTGCTGAACCGCAGATGGGATTTTGTCGTGCCCAGCGTCTTCTTCGCGTCGTATTCGAAATACGCCTGCCCAAACATATCCGTTGTATTATTGATGATCTCAACCGTGCTCTTGTTGGCGCCGACGGTTCCGTCCCCGCCCAGGCCCCAGAATTTGCATTCCACTGCGTCATCGCCCTGCAGCGTGAACGGCTTCACCGGAAGCGAGCGGAATGTCAGATCGTCCACGATGCCCACGGTGAATCCGTTGATGGGCTCATCCGCGATCAGGTTGTCGAACGCGGCCACCATCTGCGCCGGATCCGTATCCTTGGAGCTGAGTCCGTAACGTCCGCCGTAAATATCGATATCTCTCTTCGCCTTGAAGATCGCTGTGCAGACGTCCTCATAGAGCGGCTCTCCCAGAGCGCCCATGTCCTTGCAGCGGTCGAGCACCGCGATCCGCTTCACTGTTTCCGGAATGCCCGCCAGGAA
>CADBRP010000079.1 GCA_902797095.1 uncultured Eubacteriales bacterium
AGCCGGAAAACTCTGGATCGCGAACTTCTCATTGTAGTTTCTGGCCATGATAAGCGAGCGGAAGACATCGGAGAAATCCACCTGGATTTCAACAATTTCGATTTCCTTCACTTCGCTCCGAAGCCGCTCCGCCATTCCGCCGCGGGCGATGATGATATCATAGTTTTTTCTTTTCAGCGCTCTTCTTCCTGCTGAGGCTGCATGCGCCAGATCACTTACGATGATGTCCACTTCCAGCTGTCTGAACTTCTCGGCCACCCTCTGAATCTGTTCCCGCATTCCTTCATAAGGAAGGATCGCAAGGATTCTGGTTTTTTCTGCCATTTTCAAAATTCCTGCCTTTGCAAGCCTTACACTATCGCCAGCGGACGGAAAAACATTCCTGTAGCAAACTTCACTTTCGACGGGCTGCATACGAAGCAGAATTCATAGACTCTGTCCCTTGCCAGCTCGTCCAGCATGATGTATTCCACGATGTGGATTCCGTTCTGTATCAGGAGATAATGGTGCACCGGCTGCGGATGACGCGGAACAGAAGATGTTCCATCCTCATGGAATCCGTCCAGGCTGCTCATGTCATCGCCGATCATGACCGCGCCGCACTCTTCCACCAGATATCTGGCCGCGCTGATGCCTACCCCGGTGCTTCCGTTATGCGGCGTGGGCCAGCTCTCGCCTGTTCTCAGGAACACCGCGTCCCCCGGCTTCAGTTCAGTTCCCTGCGCCTTCGCGCATCCTTCCACATCCTCCGCCGTTATGATGTGGTTCACCAGATGGTCAACGCCTTTGTACGCCGCTATATCAAGCATGACGCCGCGTGTTACTACCGGCGGCATTTTGGCGATGTCGCATTTGACCGGACCGAAGTTGGACAGATGATCCGCCGCGTTGTATCCGTTGTACCAGTGATTATCGTCTCCCGCGCTCCAGTGGCAAAGCGCGTCGATATGCGTTCCCACATGCATGGGAGAGATCACCACTTCTGTATTGCATCCCATATGGAAATCCGGCCCGTTCCAGCTTTCATCCATCCAGTTTCCTTCCTTATACCAGTTGACGGTATCAGCCGCGTCGGTATTCTTCAGGTTTTCTCTTCCGGGAGCGTTCGCGTACGCCATGATCTCAAAGCCCGCGTGTCCGTCCCAGATATCCATTCCCTTGAAACGTTCTGTCTCAAGATCGTAGACCTTCCCTTTGCGGATCAGAGATACCGCCTCGAGGACATTGCTTTCCCCCAGCTGCCCGACGGCGCCCTGCTCGTCATCTTTTCCGTATTTCCCCCATACATTTTCATTGACCCATGACAGGTCGTTATAATCCTTTTTCATGATCTGCACAGTCCTTTCTGATTAATGCTTTCCTCTGATCCGCCGCTTTGAAGATTCATCAGCAGCGGCACCGTTTTCACAAAGAAGTCCTCTGTTCCAAACCCTCCGCTCTTTGATACGATATTCATGGTTCTTCCGTTCGTTTCAATCTGAAACATCACTGCTCCCTGACGTACTTCCCGGATCGGAGTCACCTCTCTCACGCCGATCTGTTCCAGGAATCCATACACTGTATCCCCGCCGGAAAGTATCAGGATATGTTCCAGCCCGAAATCCATCCAACAGGCGATGATCTCACCCAGACGCCGGGCGATGCGTTCACGGAGATCTTCGCTGCTGATACCGAAGTCCGCCGCAGCCCGAAGCGTGCTTTCCTTTTCTTCTGCCCCGGGATCAACATCCACGATTACCGGCGCGTCTGCCCTGCATTTATTCTCCAGATCTTTCAGGAAGGCTTTTCCCTCCGCGGTGTTAAAATAATCCGGCCGCAGCTTCTGCTCCGGCGAAAGAGTGACGCGCTCAAAACCGCGGCTTGCGGCATACGCCAGTTGAGAAAGAGTCCGGTCATTGACCGTTCCGCATACTGTGAAAACGCCTTCCGCGTGTTCCAGCTTTTTTTCCCGGCAGCTGTCGAACCGCAGCATCTTCTGAAGGATCTCCGCAAAACCAGCGCATCCAGCGGTAACCGAAAGCCGGTCCGCGTCCCGCAGTTTCTCCGCGATCAGTGTCATTTCCTCTCTGTCCGCCGCGTCATAAACCGCGATGCTTCCCTTTCCCGCATCGGCAGCAGCCTCACCGTCCGGCACGCAGATCACCTCCGCGTCCGACTGATCCCGGATAATATCCTCTACTCTGTCAAACTTTACGGGTTCAAACGGATCCCTCCCGAATACACTCCGGGATACGGGCGTTCCGTTGATGTACAGGATTCCGTCTCTTGTATAACGGTTCTCCGCCGGCAGCGCGGGCACAAAATGCACTCCGGTTCCTGCCGCGTCGCTGAGCGCTGACAGCTCCGCGCCCACACAGCCCCGCATCGCCGAATCTGTTTTCTTGTAAAAAAGCCTGATTCCCTGCTTTATGCATCTCCTGACAAGATCGTAAACGATCCCGTAGCTTTCCGCGGGAAGCCTGTGCCTTGTCTCAGTATCCACGATAATGATCTCGCAGTCTTCCGGGAGCGTCCCGAAATCGATATCAGTACCGATTACCATTTTCGTGCCGGCTCCTGTCTGCGCGAATTTAATGCCTGTATCCAGGGCGCCCGTAAAATCATCGGCTATGACCGCCAGTTTAACCATCTCGTCTCCCTCTTTTATTCAAATACCTCTATATCAAGCCTGTTTTTTTGAAAGTCTGCTGTTCGCCATCAGGATCGCGTTGTCAATCGAATTGACCAGGCTCAGTTCATTCTGCGTGCCTGTTCCCGCGTGTCCGAACGCTGTTCCGTGATCAACACTGACGCGGATGATGGGGAGACCCAGAGTGATATTCACGCCCGCGACAGCGTCCCATTTCTTTAATTCCTTATTGTAGACGAACCCGACCACCTTAAGGGGAATATGACCCTGGTCGTGGTACATGACCACGCAGATGTCATACCATCCGCCTCTGGCCTTGGAAAAGATCGTATCCGGCGGCACCGGACCGTCAGCGATGATTCCTTCTGCCTTTGCGGCCTCGATCGCCGGCGTGATCTCCTCGATTTCTTCTGTACCGAACATCCCGTCCTCTCCCGCGTGGGGATTCAGTCCCGCGACTCCGACACGCGGCTCATCGATTCCCAGATCTCTGCAGACCTCGTCCGCAAGCCGGATGCATTCCAGCACGCGGTCCTTCTTGACGCGGTCGCAAGCTTCACGCAGAGAAACATGCGTCGATACATGAACCACCCTCAGATCTTCATGCGCGAGCATCATCGCGTATTTCTTCGTTCCTGTATATTCCGCGTAGATCTCGGTATGTCCGGAATAATGATGCCCCGCCATGTTGATCGCTTCTTTATTCAGGGCGTTGGTAACGGTTGCGTCGACTTCGCCCTTCATAGCGAGATCGATCACCTTCACCACAGACTGGAAAGCAGCCTCTCCGCACATGGCGGACAGCTTTCCATAGCAGAACTGTTCCATGTCGACAAGGTCCAGATGATACACATCGATCGTCCCGAAGGTAAACTCTGATTCATCCACATTCTCGACAGGATGGATCCTGATCTCTCCGGGAGACAGATATCCGCATCCCTCCAGGATTCTGATCGAATCATTCAGCACTCTCGCGTCACCTACCACCAGCGGTCTGCAGCGCTCGTACACTGCCGGATCATGCAGCGCTTTGATCGTGATCTCCGGACCACAACCAGCAGGATCTCCCATTGTGATTCCAATTATCGGCTTCATACCTGAATTCTCCTCCTTCTGCTCTGGACTGTTTCAAATCCGTTCATTTTCATCTCTTTTTCTTTAAATATACAGAAATTGTCTTAAAATTCATTCAGGTTAAACTCCATTTTTAGTTTCAATTCGAAACACGGGGATTCGTTTTCTCAGTTCTGGTTCAGTGAGTTTTATCGGTTCAGCGGATTTCAGGCGGCCTTTATTGGACTTTTTCAGTCTGGCGAAACATATTCCAACTTTGGCCGAAGAAATCTTGGACTGTTTATAATCAAAGGCTGTTTATTCCAAAAACAGCCCCTACAACGGAACGAAAAAAAAGCGGAAATTGGATTATATCCAATTCCCGCTTTCATCTTACAAGAAATGTTATATTTTTCCACCCTCAAAGCCGCCCGCAGCGGCCCGGAACGGCTAAAACGGCCAAAGCGGCCAGAACTTACGCTTCCCCGCGTACAGCGGCAACGATCAGGTCACCGCACTCCTTTGTGCCGATGACAGCCTCCCCTGCCTTTG
>CADBRP010000080.1 GCA_902797095.1 uncultured Eubacteriales bacterium
AGAAAAACAGGAATTATACTGATGACCATCGCGTGTCTTCTTATCGGGGCATGCTGCATAACCGGATGCTCAGACCCTGAGGACGCGTTGAAATATGCTGATGCGGCGCAGGAAAAGGCGCAGGAGATGAAAGAAAAGGCGGAAGCGCTGAAGGATGAGGCGGAAAAGATCCGTGAGAAGGCGGACGCTATGAAGCAGGACAGCGGCCAGAGCAAGTCAAAAATCGAGCTGACGGATCTGGACGGATATAACTACAGGCTCTCCTATAACGATGAGGACTTTGACGTCCAGTATTCCTATGAAAACTGGCGGATCATAGATTCATGGAAGATCACGAACGCTAAGGATATGAAGAAGATCTGCGAGCTTCTGATCGAGGAGCATCCTATTCACGGAAGCGATATGGTTTCATACAGGACCGCGGATGACATGGTCTATGAATGGGAGCAGCACAATATTGGATATATGGTCCTTCCGGAGGACAATCCATGGAGAGATCACGCCAAGGATGTTGATCTCGACCCGGCCGACCAGGGAAGGAGCTTCAGAGAGATCTATAAGGACAGGACCGGAGAGGACCTGGACCTGGATATTCAGCAGTATCTGGAGAATTATCTATGAATGAACTGAAGGTGATACGCGCGTCCGGGATGCCCCAGAGCGCCGGCGCGTACTATGTGAGGACCCAGGCGATGGCGGTAAGGCACCACATTTCGCTGGAAGAGGAATTTGACGAACACGATATGACGGACGCGTCATATATCGTGCTGATGGATGATGTGCTTCCGGTGGCGACCTGCAGATTGTATCCCAGGGATGAGAAGACTGTGGCCTTCGGCCGTGTGGTAGTCCTTCCGGAATACAGGGGGCAGGGCGTCGGCTCAAAGGCTGTTGCCGAAGCGGAAAAATGGGCGCGGGAGCTGGGATATGAAAAAGCCGCGCTTGACGCCCGGGAAAACAAGACGGGTTTTTACGAAAAGCTCGGCTATGAAAAGACGGGCGGACTGTTCAGATCCGGTCCGTTTCTGTGCATACTGATGGAGAAAAAACTGATCTGATCCGGAACGGTTCCGGAAGCTGAAAGGAGTGCGCGTATGTATTCACACACAAAACTGTATTCGGTTATAAGCTACATTACATGGGTAGGATGGATCATATCCTTTATTCTTCATGACAGGCGCGACATGCTGACCCGCACGCATCTGAATCAGGCTCTGATCCTGAATATCTGCGAGACGATCAGCAATATTTTAGGCCGGTTCGACGGTTTCCTGGGATGGGCAGGCAATATCATCAGCGTTGCCATCCTTATTCTCTGGATAATGGGAATCGTCCGCGCGTTTAAGATGAGCGACGAGCCGCTTCCCCTGATCGGTGAGCTGAAGCTGCTGTAGACGCCGCGCTGTCCTTCAGCTGAGGCGGACTGCCAGCTTTCTGAGAGAGATCCCGCGCCTCAGGCATCTTAAATAGACGCCGGTGCATTTTTCAAAACGCTCGAACTGTCTGCGCGCCGCTTCCGGATCGCCATATACTTTCCAGTATCCGCAGGCTTTGCTGTTCCTGCCTCCGCTGGCGATGAAACCGCGGACATCCTCAGGAGGGTATCCGAGAAAGAGCCCGATCTCATGCGGGAAGTCCGCGCAAAGGCAGATGCGGTCTTTTAATCTGGCGACGCAGTTTTCCTGAAGCGCTTCGGTATAGCCGCATTCCTCCAGGATGGACCGGGCTTCACTGCGCGAAAGATCCTGCTGCAGCTTCCCCGGCCTGTATACATAGACCAGGGCTCTGCCGCAGCGCGCGCGAAGAAGAGTGACACGCAGCCCTCTGTCGTTCAGGATCTCATTAAGGCGGAGAAGGTCTCTGTCGAGATCTTCTTTTGTCTGGAACTCGGCGGTAAAGATGTTTCCGGTCTTAAGACCGGCCAGAGTAGGCGCGCAGTGCCTGATGATCATATCCTCGGACATTATATGCTGATTCCTTTCTGCGGAGCGGCGTGTTCCTCCATAATACTCTTAAGCGCCGCCATTGAGCTTGAATGTGAACGGACAACGGTTGTTTCGGGCTGGCGGATCTTTGTCAGCGCGGTTTTGATCATTTTGTGCGATACTGTGCTTGTAAACAGCACCATGAGGTCGGGATTCCCGATCTTCTTCTGCATTGCTTCGCTGTATTTGGCGAAGACCTTGGCCTTGCAGTCATATTCCCTGCAAAGGTCCTTGTAGTTGCGCTCCATGCGCTCGTTTCCCCCGATAATTACAATACTCATCTGCAATACCCCTTTCAGCAAAGTTGTTTTACGCAAGCGCGGCGCCGAGTTTTTCACAGGCTTCCGCGGCTTCTTCATCAGGCTCCAGGTTGCAGATGACAAAATCGCAGGCCATCTGCGCGCCCGCGGCACGGCAGCGTTCATCCCAGTTTCTCATCCAGAGACCGTCACCCCAGTCATAAGAGCCGAAAAGCGCGATTTTTTTCCCGGAAAGATTCGGCTCGCAGGCCGCGAACATGGGCTCGAAGACATCTTCTTCAAGAACCTCATCACCCATGGCGGGGCATCCGAAAGCGATCGAAGAATATTCATTCATCTTTTCAGGCGAGAAATCGGACGCGTTGATCAGATCCGCGTCAACCCCTGCTTTTGCTGCTCCCGCGGCAACGGCGTTAGCCATGGCTTCTGTGTTTCCTGTCATGCTCCAGTAAACGACTGCTGCTTTGCTCATTTTTCAGTTCCTCCTAATACTTTGTCTCTTGATTTATGATATC
>CADBRP010000081.1 GCA_902797095.1 uncultured Eubacteriales bacterium
AGTATGTCAGGAAGATAACAGACGATAACGGTATTGATCGCCAGAAGCCGGATCTCGCCGGTATCAAGTCCGCGGATCTTGTCGACCTGTTCGCGGATGATCTGCTCGTCCTGATAAAGCCTCTGCATGGAGGGGAGGAGTTCCTTGCCCTCCTGTGTAAGCCTGACACCTCCGTACTCTCTTTCGAAAAACTTAATTCCGGCCTGTTCTTCCATAGAGTTGATAATATAACTGATACCGGCCTGAGTGTAACCGAGCTTATCTGCTGCGCCTTTATAGCTGCCCAGGGCAGCGACTGTAACAAATACTTCAGCATTGATTTTTTCCATGGACTGACCTCTCGTTGACTTTGAAAGTATTCTTGGTTTTTGTTTATAAAAAAGAACAGTTCTGCTTATTTTGCTACGGATATTATAATACAGTTACAGGGCGTTGTATAACTGATTGGAAAATCGAGACTCTTTCGCGTTTTTTTCCAACTTTACGATCTTAGGGCACCTGTTTTCAGGCAATGGAAAGGCAGGTTCTTGGACAATTTGCAATAGGCTTAAAATAATCCAACAAAGCGCAATCAAAAATTGGAATAAAAAACGTTCGTTTGAAATAATCCTATTTTTAAAGAAAAAAAGCCTTCTGTCCTGCCTTTGGAAACGGAAAAATTGGAATCTGCAGAAGGCTGTCCTCGAAAGTCCAAAATCTGTGCTTCAAATGCCAGCAGCAGCCGGCCGTCATCAAGGCCGCCAGCAAGGCCGCCAGTTTACTGGTCCTCGCTGATCCTGTTCAGTTTCACCCACTCCTGGGAGATATGGAAAGGCGTCCGTGTTTCTGTGACACTGCGGCAATAGTCAATCGTCTCCTGGATCTTTCTGACCCGTTCCTCAATAGCCGGAACCAGCTGCTCATCGTCTGTCTGTACATCCAGAATGATGCCTTCCGGAAGGATCTCCAATTGCGGCACCGCCGCCAGCATACGGTTGTGAAAAATCTGGTAAGCGTCTGTCAGAGATTCTATGTCATACAGCAGCTTCGGGCTTCGGTACGCGGCGACATCAATTTCATCGGCCAGTCTGATCACTGCCGCAAGATAGGGAAGATGCGCGATGTCCTGGCCGGTGATCCCGTATTCGGCGGGGTATTCATTTTCATCGAACAGATCCGTCCGCCGATGCCCGCGGCAGGTCTGTACCACAGCAAACAGATGCTCCTTCGAAGGGATCTCCAGCATCTGGGCGTACTTTCTGATAAACATGCCGCTGAACTCGTGGTGCTGATCTCTCACAAAGTTAGCCATGTCCCTGTCAGGCCAGCTTTTGAAGCATTCATCCGCCCCCAGTTCTTCCTTGAATTCCTCATAATCCTTTGGGGATACTGCCATACCCACATCATGCAGATAGCAGCTCAAAAGCAGCACATAGATCTCATGCGCGTTCAGGTGATCAATATTCTCTTCCCCGATCAGAGCATTGCAGAAGTTCAGAACATTCATGGAATGCAGTTCTGAGTGGTCTGTATATTCCGGAAACAGACGCTGAAACTGCATCAATGTCTGCTGCAGAACACACACCGCGTCAGTAAAAAGGCGGTGCAGTTCCGGATCCAGTTTCAGGAGTCTTTTCTCCAGCAAGTAGTCGCTTCCTGACATTCTGACATCTCCCTTCGTCTATTGTTTTCCGCGCGCAGGGGGCGCTGCCTTGCCAGGCGCCCGGCCTGCTTTCATCTGACAGGTTTATTATCTCATGGATTTCTTCCGGATACAATCACGCATAGTTCAAAACTCATGGTGGTTCAGTGTTCTATTTGTCTGCAAAAGCCAGTATAATGGGAAAAATAAAAACAGAACGGAATCAGTGGGCGCGTCCTGCTTTTGAACGTTAACGAATTATCGTGTGACTGTAACCGCTGAACGCAGAACATGGCAGGAATGTTCCGGAGCGGAAGATACAGCGCGCGCGGCAGTATACAGAAGGAGAGGTGATACGGGGTACCGGAACGCCCCGGACAACAGGCGCGGATTTCATGCGGAAGGCCGCGGCCGGCGGCGGACGGTGACCATGGCAGAAATGATGTGCATTCATTATTTACAGCAAACTTGGGGAATGACAGAAGATATTCGATAGTTTAACTGTACAATTATGAAGGAGCAACAATTATGAATGAGAAGGAGAACCTCCAGGCGGATACGCTGAACGCGGGCTATAACAAGTCCGGATTTCGTAATTTCATTATCTTTTCTCTTATCGGAGTGATCATGTTTCTGGTTCCGATCCCGAAAGACGGTTCGATCACGATCGTGACGGGAATCTTCTCCGACTGGATCCAGGCGATCCTGGGGAACGCGATCATCTGGATCGCGTGGATCATCGTGGTGGCGAGCACCCTGATGACTCTGTGGGCGACATTTCTGAAACCGTCGTTCATCATGAACAGCGAGACGCTTAAAAACCTGTTTGTGACGTCTCCGCTGTATTGGATCAGCCGGATCATCGGCGCAATCATACTTACCATGTGTGTGTTCAACATAGGTCCGGAATTTGTACGTTCGGAAGCGACAGGGCAGACAATGATGGGCATCATGCCTCCGCTTGTCGCAGTTGTGTTCGCGATGGCTTTCTTCATCCCGTTCCTGACAGACTTTGGACTGATGGAATTCGTAGGAATCTTTTTGCAGCCGCTCACAAAGCCGCTGTTCACACTGCCCGGAAGATCGGCGATCGACCTGATCACTTCATGGCTTGCCGCGTCGAACGCGGCTGTCATTCTGACGAGCTCGCAGTACGCGAAGGGCCTCTACACCAAGAGGGAAGCGGCGGTGGTTATCACCGCGTTTTCTGTGATCAACATCCCGTTCTGTCTGGTCGTCGCGGCAACGCTCGGCTATGAAAAGTACTTTCCGCATATGTACCTGACGATCGTCGTCAGCGGAATCGTTTTAGCGATCATTACGCCGAGGATCCCGCCTCTCCGCTGGTTCAAGGATGAATATAACCCGGAGACCGGAAAGAGATCGGCTCCATTGGTGCCGGAAGGACAGAAACCCGGACCGTGGGCGGTGAAGCTCGCTTCAGAGAGCGCGCAGACATTCTCTCTTAAAAAGATTCTGGTCAGCGGAGTCAAGCTCCTGATGAATATATACGTAACAACACTTCCGATC
>CADBRP010000082.1 GCA_902797095.1 uncultured Eubacteriales bacterium
GCCTGCGCAGTTCTTTCGGACGGATATATGAAGCAGGATCATATTGAGGCGATGAAACGCCAGAAAAAGAGCAAAGAGCTGAAGGCGGTGGATATCAGGCCCATGATAAGGGAGATCTGTTTTTCCGCTGACGGCCCGGATGAAGGCGTGCTGCTCATCAGAGCGCGTCTCGACTGCGGAAGCGGATCGAATCTTTCGCCTGAGCTGGTAGTGGATACCGCGCTGCGTTTTGCCGGCATTGCGGCCGACCGCGCGGAGATCGATATCACCCGTGAGGAGATCCTGTTCGATCTTCCTCTTCCGGAACTGCTTGAAGGCGGGCAGCAGAACAGGTAAGAACAATGAAGAAGAAAGACAAAGGCAGAGAAAAGGGAAAAGATAAGGGAAAAGAAAAGACCAACGTGATGAGGGTCCTGGACGCCGGCGGAATCGAATACCGCAGCCATACTTATGATCCGGATCCGACGAAGACCGGCGTGGAGATCGCGGGAATACTCGGAGAGAATCCGGAAAATGTGTTCAAAACGCTGGTGACCCGCGGAAAGACCGGTCAGTTCTATGTGTTCGTCGTGCCGGTGGAGGCGACGCTTGACCTGAAAAAGGCCGCGAAGGCCGCCGGGGAGAAATCCATCAGCATGATTCTCCAGAAGGAGCTTCTTCCCCTGACAGGATACGTGCACGGCGGATGCTCGCCGATCGGAATGAAAAAGCCGTTTCCTGCCTTTGTGCATGAATCCGCGAAGGATCTTGACAGGATCTTCGTGAGCGCGGGAAAAGTCGGATACCAGATAGAACTTTCTCCGGCGGATCTGATAAAGGCGGCGGATCTTAAGACCGCTGATATCATATGATGCCGCGTTCGGCTTCAGAGAAAAGCTGAGTCTGTCTGGACTGGCAAAAAATGTAAAACATATAATTGACAAATACTTCCAGTAACTGTAAAATAATTACAGGGACTGGAGGTTTTTTAATGAGACAGATTATTGAGGAAATCAGAAACGGGGGTTCTGTTCCTGAAGTTCTGAACGCGCACCGAAGCGAAGTGATCCGGTATGCCGCGCTGCTGCTGGTGTTTCTGACGGCGATGCTGCTGTTTTCCTACCGGGGAGGCGGCGAGGTGGATATCGCGGATCTCGCCGAACCCGCGGACGCGGCAGCGGAAGAACAGCCGGACGATGAGCTGAATGGGAGCGCCGGGAACGAAGGAACACGGAACGAGGGAACAGGAAGCGAAGGCGTTCAGAACGATGGAGCGCAGGAAAACGAAAGCGGGGAACAGGCCGCAGCGCAGGGAAAGGTATTTGTGGATATCGGAGGCGCGGTAAAGGAGCCGATGCTGGCTGAGCTTCCGGCCGGGAGCAGAGTGGAGGACGCGATCCGGGCAGCGGGGGGACTTAAGGAGGATGCGGATCTTTCTTCTGTAAACCGGGCGGCCGTTCTCTCTGACGGGGAAAAGATCTATATCCCAAAGGAGGGAGAAGATCCAGCCGTTTCAGTTTCGGGGCAGTCCTCCGGATACGGAGCGGAGCCGGGGACAGCGGCCGCGGATCTTTCAGCAGCGAGGATCAATATCAATACCGCTGATAAGGAGACGCTGCAGCAGATCACCGGCGTGGGTCCGGCGACAGCGCAGAAGATACTGGATTACAGGACGCAGAACGGAACGTTCAGGGCTCCCGAGGATCTTAAAAACGTATCCGGGATCGGCGAAAAGACTTATGAAAAGATGAAAGATCAGATTACTGTCTGAGGGAATTATCTTACGGGAGGAGATCGATGAAGAACTATTATCAGCAGAAAAAAGGGGGATGGAACCTGGAACCGGTGATCTACGCGAAAACGGTCAAGGAAATCAGGTGTTATCACTTTTTCAGGGAAATGATCGACAGAATCAGCATGAAGAGCCCTGAGATGATCACGGAAAAGGACATACTGGACAGGATGGTGGCGCAGAGATATGTGGAAGCGGTTGAAAACGGGCTCCGCTATTTTGTGCCGGAGGAATACAGAAAGGCGGTGTTTGAGCATTTCGCGGAGGAAACAGAGTATGAGGAACTGGAGGAAAAATACTATCTGTCCGCGGCGGCGATGAAACGCTACGCCCAGGTTTTTGTCTGGGGAGTCGCGGAGGAGCTTGGTGAGAATTTCCGCCCGGTCCGCCATTAGATGTCCGCCGGCCGAGAGGAAAATATGAGAGGAGGATCTGAGAGGAGGAAGAATTGGGCAGAGAGAACAACGCTCATAATTTCGAGCAGCTGATCAGCCGTATGAGATCGGAGGTCAGGGAGTATGACATATCTCTTCTGGATGACAGTGAAAACAATCACTTCAGCAGAATGGACGGGGAACGCAGGGAGGAATTTATCGAGAGCGTCCGCCGGTACGGGGTGCTGACGCCGCTGATCATCCGGCCGAAAGACGGACGGTATGAGATCCTCGCGGGGCATAACCGCAAATACGCGGCCATGGCAGCCGGGCTTCACAGCGTTCCGTGCATCGAGCTGATGTTAAGCGATGTGGACGCGACTGTGGTGATCGGCGTCACCAACCATCAGAGGGAAAAGACTACGGATCTTGAATGGGGGTGGACATATCGCGCGACGATGGAGGCGATGCTCGCCGGAAGACGCTCCGAGGGA
>CADBRP010000083.1 GCA_902797095.1 uncultured Eubacteriales bacterium
ATCCTGGACAGATTTCAAGCTGGTAATGGAGCGCTTCGGATATGCCGAGGGATGCAGCAGGGACAGCGAGTCCTTCAGCTACGCCTGTGATCTGGGGGAGAATCTGAGGCTGATATTTCTGGACGCGAACGGGGATCAGCGGAGCGGACACACGATGGGAAGCCTTTCGGACGGCGTGACGGAGTGGCTCGAGGAGCAGCTGCAGCAGGCGGAGAGCAGCGGCCGGACAGTGATAACGGTTTCGCATCAGAACCTGCTGCCGCAGAACAGTTTTCTCTCAGAGGGTTATGTCCTGGACGGCCATGAAAAGATCGCGGCGCTTCTCAAAAAGTACGGGGTCCGCTGCCATCTGAGCGGGCATTCCCACCTGCAGCACGAGGCTGAGGATGGGGAGATCAGGGACATCTGCACCGGCGTGCTGACCGGCTGTACGCTGAATTACGGGGAACTGCTGGCCGGGCCGGACGGATCCTGCCGGTATGAGGTGCGGCATGTGAAGGACGGGGAGCTGCAAAAGCGGGCACTCGCCAGATTTCAGTTCTGCGCGGAGGAACAGGTCAGGGGCCTTCTGGCGCAGTACGATTCGTTTACGGAGGAGGAGCGCGCGCAGATGACAGATCTGGCAGTGCGCATGAACACGGATTATTTTTCCGGCAGCATGTCGCTCTTTAAGATAATGGAGTACCAGAAGGATCCCGCGATGAAGCTCTGGATGGGAGAGGTGCTGCAGGATGATCTCTGGACGCAGTATATCCAGAGCATGCTGCACTGATCCGGGCTGCAGGCGGGCAGGCTTTTCAGGCCGTGAAGCTCGCGCTTTTTCAGGCGCCGGCGGGCCTGTTTTTTGAAGAAAAGCGTTGCAAATCCGCAAATACAGCCGTATAATGTTAGCGTCGCTTTGATAAGCGGCAGACAAAACGATGACGGGAAGAGTAAGCTGCATCATCCGCGCACAGAGAGAGGCCGGTGCTGGGAATGCCTCCGCGGACGCAGACTGAAGACCAACCCTGAGTGGCACCAATCCTGCCCGCCCGGCCGCGTTAAAAGCCAAATGAAGTGCCGGTATCGGAGACAGAGGCAGAAGCCTGCCTTTGCGGAATGAACCGGAAGTTGGGTGGAACCGCGTAAAAGAATTTACGTCCCTTCGTATCGAAAGCCGCGAAGGGATTTTTTATTATCATCGGAGGAAATGAAATGATCATCACACTGAAAGACGGAAGCAAGAAGGAGTACGCGCAGGCCATGTCTGTCTACGATATCGCGAAGGATATCAGCGACGGTCTTGCGAGGGCGGCCTGCCTGGGCGAGGTCAACGGGGAAACAGTGGACCTGAGAACCATCGTTGACAGCGACGCGGAGGTCAACATCCTGACATTCGATTCGGAAGAGGGCAAAAAGGCGTACCGCCACACATGCTCGCACGTTCTGGCGGAAGCGGTCAAGAACCTGTATCCTGACGCGAAGCTGGCCATCGGACCTTCCATCGACAACGGTTTTTATTATGACTTCGACATGCCGCCCCTCACGAGAGAGGACCTGGACAAGATCGAAGCGGAGATGAAAAAGGTCATCAAGAAGGGCGACCGCCTGGAGCGCTTCACCATGTCAAGAGAAGACGCGATCGCCATGTACAAAGAAAAGGATGAGCCCTACAAGGTCGAGCTGATCGAGGACCTTCCCGAGGGAGAGGAGATCTCCTTCTATAAGCAGGGAGATTTCAATGAGCTCTGCGCGGGACCGCATCTGATGAGCACGAGACCCATCAAGGCGTTCAAGCTGACATCCTCCTCCGGCGCGTACTGGAGAGGCGATGAGCACAACAAGATGCTGACCAGAATCTACGGAACAGCGTACACCAAGAAGGACGAGCTGAATGAGTATCTGGAGTATCTGGCGGACATCAAAAACCGCGACCACAACAAGCTGGGACGTGAGATGGAACTGTTCACAACGGTCGATGTCGTCGGCCAGGGCCTGCCGCTCTTCATGCCGAAGGGCACGAAGATCATCCAGAAGCTGCAGCGCTGGATCGAGGATACGGAGGAATACGACTGGGGCTATGTCAGAACCAGGACTCCGCTGATGGCGAAATCCACGCTTTACAAGATCTCCGACCACTGGTATCACTACAAGGACGGCATGTTCCTGCTGGGATACGATAATCTCGACGAGGTCATGGCAGCTGAGGACCGCTCTGCCGAGATCCGCGGAGTGCAGGACCTGAACCTGATCGAGCACGACGCTGACGCGGACGTATTCGCGCTGCGCCCGATGACCTGCCCGTTCCAGTACTACGTATATAAGGCGAAGCAGCACAGCTACCGCGATCTGCCTTACAGAATGGGCGAGACGTCGACCCTGTTCCGCAACGAGCAGGCGGGCGAAATGCACGGGCTGACCCGTGTCCGCCAGTTCACCATTTCAGAGGGACACCTGGTATGCACGCCGGAGCAGATCAACGAGGAATTCAAAAACTGCGTCAACCTCGCGAAGTACTGCCTGACCACGCTGGGCCTGGAGGACGCCGTAACATACCGCTTCTCCAAGTGGGATCCGGACAACGCGGATCATTATCTGGGAACCGCGGAGGACTGGGACCGCGTACAGGACGCCATGCGTCAGATTCTGGACGAGATCGGCCTGGAATACACAGAGGAAGCGGGCGAAGCCGCCTTCTACGGACCGAAGCTGGATATCCAGGCGAAGAACGTCTACGGCAAGGAAGATACGATGATCACGATCCAGCTGGATATGTTCCTGGCAGAGCGCTACGACATGTACTTCATCGACAGCGACGGCCAGAAGAAGCGCCCGTATATCATTCACAGAACTTCCATCGGATGCTATGAAAGAACGCTTGCGTGGATGATCGAAAAGCACGCGGGCAAGCTGCCCACATGGCTCTGCCCCGAGCAGGTCAGAGTGCTTCCGGTCTCCGAGAAGTTTGCTGATTACGCAAAGGCAGTCCATGCCGAACTCCGCAAAAACGGCGTTGATGTCACCGTGGACAACAGCTCTGAGAGAATCGGCTACAAGATCCGCGCGGCCCAGATGGAAAAGATTCCGTACATGCTGGTCGTCGGCGGCAAGGAGCAGGAGGACGGCACAGTTTCCGTCCGTTCCAGATTCGCGGGCGATGAAGGCGTAAAGCCGCTGTCAGAATTTGTAAGCAGCATCTGCGAAGAGATCCGCACGAAGGAATTCCGCAAGGAAGAGAAAAAGGAAGAGAAA
>CADBRP010000084.1 GCA_902797095.1 uncultured Eubacteriales bacterium
GCGGTAAACGGAGATGCATACGCACACCCCTGTCAGCACCAGCTGGATTATGTTCTCAGCGCTTTCTATCATAGGTCATCCTTCCGGTCATGCTTCATTCATCCGATTACCGGTCATCCTTCCGGTTTCAGTCATCCTTCCGGTTCTGTTCATCCTTCCATTTCTTCAGCCTGAAGCAGAATACGGTAACGAACATCCCCAGAAGAAACGCGATCACAGCGATCACAACATATCCGGCGGCAGCGCTGCCGCTGAAAACGCTTGCGTTCATAGTCTCCGCGGCACCAGACCCGGGACCCGTCCCATGTTCCGCGATCCGGGGGAACATTCCCGCCAGCAGGATCACAAAAGCAAAACTCGCGGCTGCCGCCGCTGCCTGCAGTATTTTCACATCGCGCGCACTCCGCTGTCTGTCCAGTTCCGCTGCCCGCCTGTGCACAGCGGCTATACGCTCTTCACTAGTACGCATTGGTTACCCCTTCTTTCCTCAGCTCATTCCTCATCTGCTGCTTGCCTTTGGCCAGCAGCCGGTCGACACGCTTCACCTTGACGCCCATTACGGAAGCCGCCTGAGCGTAGGTCATATCCTCAGCGTAAACCAGCCACAGCGCTTCCCTCAGGTCAGGATCGATCCGGTCAAGGCACTGATACAAAGCCCGCATCTTTTCCTCTTTCTCCAGCCTTTGCGTAACGGACCTGTCGTCCGTATCCCCGCCGGTTTCCCTGAAGATGATACTGTCCGCGAATTCCCGGTCCATCCCGTCTGTGCTGAAAACCTGCAGCCGCCGCTTTCTCTGATTGAACCGAAGCGCGAGATTGCGCGCTGTTTTGTAAAGATATGCCCTGAAGAAACCGTCCCGTATGGACGGGCGTTTCGCCATGATCCGCGCAAACGCTTCGATCATCAGATCTTCCGACTCCTGAAAGTCCCTGAGGTATCCGTTCAGATACATCACAAGACTGTCGCCGTAGCGGATCAGCAGCTGATCATATGCCGCTGTATCACCCGACAAAAACCGCCGATATAATAGATCTTCGTTCTGTTTTCCCGCGGTTTCCGTGGACATTTCAAACCCTCACCGGAATAGTGTAACGGAGTACAGCCAGTTGAAATATTTTACCACAGTAAAGCAGAAAAAACATCGATTTTCCCCGTTTTCATCTGCGGTTTCTACAGCTTTTCCAGCTTCGCTCTGAAACTGATTTCCCGCGGCGTGTCTATTTCGTCAAACTTAACGGAATACGCCTTCTTCTGAAGATCGGCATCAAGGACCGTCCCCTCCCCGAACAGGAAGTGGCTGACCCTCTGCCCCTGTTTCAGAAGCGAGTCAGTCTCTTCGGATTCCAGAAGCGCGGAAGCCCGTTCGATGTAATTTCTGGCCTCCCGGACCAGCCCCTCCTCCGGCGCGGCAGTGTATTCCAGAAGCTCCTGATCGATATCCAGCACGAAGCGGGACGGATACCTCGGAGTACCGTCCAGATTCCTGCCGTCGGACATCGTCAGGAACAGGCCTTTCTCCGCCCTTGTCATGGCGACGAACGCAAGCCTCCGTTCCTCCTCCATCTCCGCGCGGGTCCTGATTTTTCTCGTCGGAAAAATTCCCTCGCTCATTCCGCAGAGGAACACGTAGGGAAACTCCAGCCCCTTCGCCGCGTGAACGGTCATCAGCTTTACCTTTTCTTCTTTTTCGGCCGTGTCCGCGTTGGAGAACAGAGCCACATGCGAAAGATAGTTCTCCAGCCCTGTTTCTTCCCCGCAGGTCGTTTCATATTCGTAGACCGACTGCTTCAGCTCCGCGAGATTGTCCAGCCTGTCCTGGGCGCCCTCCGTTCGCAGCATCCTCTCGTATCCGCTGTCGTTTATAACGGCAGACAAAAGATCCGAGATCTGCATGGTCCCGTATTTTTCAGAGTACTCCTCGATCAGGGAGATGAACTGTCCTGCCTTTGCTCCCCGGATCTCAGGGGAATCCACCGTTTCCTTCAGCGCGTCAAAAAGCGTTATGCCGTGCTCCTGGGCATACGCCTGAAGAAAGGCGATCCGGCGTTTTCCGAGATTTCTCTTCGGCACATTGCAGACGCGGAGGAAAGACAGGTCATCGCGGTAGGCGATCATGCGCAGATACGCCAGCGTGTCCTTTATCTCCATCCGGTCAAAAAACTGCGCGCCGCTGTAAATGGTATACGGGATCTTCTCC
>CADBRP010000085.1 GCA_902797095.1 uncultured Eubacteriales bacterium
AACAGCAGTATTGGAAGGAGATCGGAAATTGGGTAAAGCAATCGCGATATTCAATCAAAAGGGCGGCGTCGGAAAGACGACGACCAACATCAACCTGGCGGCATGTCTGGCAATGAAGGGGAAAAAGGTCCTTGTGCTGGATATTGACCCGCAGGGGAACACGACCAGCGGACTGGGATTTTCAAAGCGGGATTTGGAGCTTACAACGCATGAGATTCTGATCGAAGATGATCATCATCCGGCAGAAGCTGTTCTTCCGACCAGTGTTGAGAACCTTTTCCTTATGCCTGCGAGCGTGCAGCTTGCGGGAGCGGAAGTTGAGCTGATCAATATGCCGGGAAGGGAAAAACGCCTGAAAATGGCCATTGACATCCTGAAACCGGATTATGATTACATCTTTATAGACTGCCCGCCTTCGCTTGGCTTTCTGACGATCAACTCCCTGACAGCGGTGGATTCAGTACTTATTCCGATCCAGTGTGAATTCTACGCGCTGGAGGGCGTGAGCCAGCTGATGAGCACTATCGACATCGTTAGAAAAAGCCTGAACCCGTCGCTTGAGATTGAAGGAGTAATTCTCAGCATGTTCGATGGAAGAACCAACCTTTCGGTTCAGGTCGTCGAAGAAGTAAAGAAATACTTCCGTGAGAAGGTATATGCGACGGTCATTCCGAGAAATGTAAGGCTCGCTGAAGCTCCGAGCCATGGAATGCCTGTAATTCAGTACGATCCCCGGTCCACAGGAGCCAAGGCATATACAGAATTCGCCGAAGAATTTCTCAGAACCGAGGAGGGACGCTGATGGCAGCAAAGAAGAAAGCAAGAGGCCTTGGACGCGGCCTGGATGCCCTGTTCGGCGATGTAGAGGTAACACCGGCGGCTGTTAAGAGCAAAACGAAGGAAGCAGATGCTTCTGACAGCGCTCCTTCAGCGGAGGAAACGGTGCCTGAGGGCGATCTCAGATATATTGACATAAACGAGATCAAACCGAATGCCGGACAGCCGCGTAAGAATTTTGACGAGGCAAGGCTTGAGGAACTGGCAGAATCGATCGAACAGCACGGAATGATCCAGCCTATCGTGCTCCGGGCTTCCGGACACGGGTATGAGATCGTTGCGGGAGAACGCCGGTGGCGCGCTGCCAGGATGATCGGGCTCAAAGAGGTCCCCTGCATCATTCGAGAACTCACGGATGAAGAAAACATGCTGCTTGCCATTATTGAAAACATGCAGCGTGAGGATCTGAATCCGATCGAAGAGGCCGAAGGTCTTAAGAGAATGATCGACACTTACGGCCTGACGCAGGAGCAGGTGTCCAGAGGCGTTGGAAAAAGCAGGCCGTACATTACAAACAGTCTGCGGCTTCTGAAGCTTCCTGAAAAACTCCAGTATATGACTGCCGACGGAAGCCTCAGCGTAGGCCACGCCAGAGCGCTGGCCGCGATCAAGGATGAACCGCTGCAGGAAAAACTGGCGCAGCGGGTTATCAGTGAAGGTCTGTCTGTACGGCAGATAGAGAAACTTGCTCAGGAGAGCAGAACAAGAATCACCGCGAGAAAAACAAGAAAAACCAAAAGCGCCGATGAGAAGCGTGTTGAAACAGAACTTCGGGAAGCGCTGGGAACCAAAGTGGTCCTGCAGCGAAAAGGCGCGAAAGGAAAAATAGAAATAGAATTCTACAATGGAGAAGAGATGGAACGGCTCATCGATCTGCTCCGTTCACTCGGAAACATTTAAGAAAACAGTTTTGCTGAAACCGTTGAAAACAGCGGGTTCAGGCGGGTTGTTTCACGTGAAACAAGGACGAAATGACTGAATATATCATACGGTGCCTCCGCTGCGGAGAAGAACATCACTATGAACAGTTTACCTGTTATATGCAGAAGATCAACGCATTTCACTGTCATTGTGGAGGCAGACTTACTGTTGTAAAAAATGTATTAAATAATAGAGAAAGAGGTAACAACATGGAAAGAAACGTAGGGACTATCTCAAGAGGAATCCGTTGCCCGATCATCCGTGAGGGTGATGATCTCGCAAAGATCGTGGCGGACAGTGTGCTGAAAGCCGGTGAAACAGACGGTTTCGAGCTCCGTGACCGCGACATCGTATGTGTAACAGAATCCGTAGTCGCAAGATCACAGGGCAACTACGCGTCTGTTGACGCGATTGCCGCGGATGTAAAAAACAAGCTCGGCGGAGAGACCATCGGCGTCATCTTCCCGATCCTGTCCAGAAACCGTTTCGCGGTCTGCCTCAGGGGAATCGCGAAGGGCGCGAAAAAGGTTGTTCTTATGCTCAGCTATCCCAGCGATGAGGTTGGAAACGAGCTGGTCAGCCTGGACCGCATTGATGAGGCGGGTGTCAACCCCTACAGCGACGTGCTGACACTGGAGAAGTACAGAGAACTGTTCGGAGAAAACCGCCATCCGTTTACCGGCGTTGATTATGTGCAGTATTACGGAGACCTGATCCGTGAATGCGGCGCAGACGTAGAGATCATCTTCGCTAATCATGCGAAGGAAATCCTGAACTATACAAAGAACGTTCTCACCTGCGACATCCACACACGCCAGAGAACAAAGCGCATCCTGAAGGCTGCCGGCGCTGAAATCGTCTGCGGTCTGGATGATATTCTGACAGAATCCATGGACGGAAGCGGCTTCAACACACGCTTCGGACTGCTCGGATCCAATAAGGCGACAGAGGACAGCGTAAAGCTGTTCCCGAATGAGTGCCAGGATCTGGTGGAAGGAATTCAGGCGGATCTGAAGGAGCGTACAGGAAAGAATGTAGAAGTCATGGTATACGGAGACGGCGCGTTCAAGGATCCTGTTGGAAAAATCTGGGAGCTCGCGGACCCGTGTGTCGGAGTCGCCTATACAAAGGGCCTGGAGGGAACTCCCAATGAACTGAAGCTGAAGTATCTGGCGGACAATGATTTTGCGGACCTTTCCGGAGACGAGCTGAAAGACGCGATCTCCGGCAGAATTCGTGAAAAGGACGGCGGAAGCCTGGTTGGCAAGATGGAAGCTGAGGGAACCACTCCCCGTCAGTTAACCGATCTGATCGGATCCCTCTGCGACCTGACCAGCGGTTCCGGCGACAAGGGAACCCCGATCGTATTCATTCAGGGATACTTCGACAACTATACAACAGAGTAAACAATCGCCGGGCATCCGTATAAGCCGGAACTTGTATGAACCAGGAATTGTGTAAACTGGAAATTGAGTAAACCGGAGATTGTGTGACCCGGAGATTGTGTGACCCGGGAGTTGAGTAAACTCGGAATCCGGAGCTGCTGCAATCAGCATTACCAAATGCCTATTGCAGCAGCTCTTTCTGTTTTATTGAAGCGATGATTTGACGTCAGGAGCTTCTATTCCTGCATGAAAGTGTGCGCTTTTCCTCTCAAATAGCCAGTTTGTCAAACTTTTTCTCTTGCAGAGTGTGCTCTTTTCAGTTCAGATAGCCAGTTTGTCAAACTATTTCTTCTGCAAAGTGTGCTCTTTTCAGTTCAAATAGCTGGTTTGACATACTATTGACCTATCAAAAGTGTGCGCTTGCCAGTTAAAAGAGCCAACCTGTCACACTGGACTCCTAAAAAAGTGTGCTTTACCAATCAAAATGACCACATCTGTCACACTGGACCTCTAAAAAAGTGTGCTCTACCAATCAAAATGACCGCATCTGTCACACCGGCCAGTAACTGGGAACCACACCGGCCAGTAACTGGGAACCTGACCGGCCAGTAACTGCCCCCCTGACCTTCCCAGACACTAAATATTGTATCCGGGAAAGACTCAATGTCTCAGCATGAGTCCCGAAACAGCTAAAAATATGAAAAAAATGGAATAAAAATGGACAAAAAAGCCTTTTTGGGGATATAATACAGTGAATATCCATTTTTAGGAAACGGGGGAAACCCGTGCTTTTGTGTTGCTGGGATCCAATAGCAGGAACGTAGGCTGGAAAAAGTGGCGGTTTGAACCTGACAATGACATCAAGAGAACGAAGGCATACATGAAAACCAGGATGATCACAACCAACAGAAACAGACAGAGAAAGCTGGTGGTGCTGTTAGCAGCGCTGGTTGTATTTGTTGTATCATATTTGCTGATATTACCCGCGATTACGCTGGATCAGAACAGCGCGCAAAAGCAGGGAGGCGTGGATCTGCCGAGCGCGAATGTTCAGGAAACCGCGCAGCCGGCGGCTAAGGAAACCGCGCAGCAAGGGAACAGCCAGACCGCGCAGCCCCCGGGCAGCGCGCAGGATAAAGATAAAGCCGCAGCCCGGGAGGACGGGCAATCACCAGGAGGGGACGCGGAGTCAGGGAACCCTGAGTCAGGGAAATCCGGCGGAGAACAGAAATCCGAGGCTCCCGGAAACGAAGCTCCCGGAAACACGGAAAACGACGAAACCTCCGGGCAGAACCCTTCCGGAGCAGAGTCAGCGGGACCATCGGAAACGCCTGATACAAACGGGAACACAGATAAGGATTCCGAAGCGGACGCCGCAAACGCCGCGGAAACCGCTGAAACCGAGGAGGCAGAAGGCCAGGAAGCCTCCGGAAACACTTATGAAAAGGCAGTCATGACGGCGGACGGAAAGAGCTGGCATATTACAGTGACCGCGGGGGAAGACGCGATGGTTCCTGCGGGAGCGGAGCTTGAGGTCAGCGAGATCACTAAAAAGAGTGATGAGGATGTGCCGCTGGACTATGAAGAATACGTCGCAAAGGCAGAGAAGGCGCTGGGATGGGACTCCGGAAGCGCCACCTATATCAGGCTGTTTGATATCAGCATCGTAGATGAGAATAAGGATAAAGTCGAGATCCAGGCGCCCGTTGACGTGAAGATCCGGCTGGCGGATAAGGAAGACGGCGGGGAATCCGGAAAGGAAACCCGGGTGGTCCATTTTGCGGACGACGCGAAAAAGGCGGAAGCAGTCAGGCCGGAGGTGGTCAAAAAAGTCAGATCGAACGGCAGCATGGTCAGCTTTGAAGCGGAAGGCTTCTCCGCCTACGCCATCGTGGAGGGCCCGGAACCGGTTTCGCCGGAATGGACGGACATCACTACGATGGACGAATTCAGGGCATATGCTGAACAGGGTATTTATGTCGGGAATCTCGGGGTTCCCAAACTCGATCCGCTCAGTCCATTCTATTTCCTTAACGAACCCTACAGCGTACCCAACAATACGAGCAGAAAAGGAATCCTCAAGACGGCTGACCCCACACAGGCGGTCAAATACTATTTTGAGCCGGTGGAAGGAACGACCGATCAGTTCTACGCGTACTGCTATGACAACCAGAACAATAAGCAGTATGTCCGTAATACAGGAAACAACAGTCTTTTGCTGACCACGACAGAATCGGAGAAGACTGCCTTCACGATAACCGCTGAAGGCGGCGACTACCACGACTTCACGGTCAGCCGTCCCAGCGGGAACACGACCTGGTACTGGAATATGCAGGGAGATAACAACGGGAAAGGTTTCGCCAGCTATAAAGAGAACAACGCCGGCAGCAAGATGCATTTCTGGTATTCTGAAGAATCCGAAACAGACCCGTATGGTCTCGACGGGAAGTCCTACGGCCTGATGAGCTGGAATGGCGGCGTTGCCGGAAGGGCGATGATGGCTGAAACCAGCGGCGGCAATCTTGAAGCCAAGGCGTTGACTGTCATGTCAGAGGCTGACGATTATACAGAGAAGCTGTTTGTTCCCAACGACAGCGATATTTCCATGTGGAAATTCCAGTGGGTCGGAGGCGATAACTACTATCTCACCGCGGATGCTGGCGGAAGCACGAAATACCTCAAGGTGGAATCGGGACAGATATCGCTTGCGGACACTCCGGACGACTCCTGCAAGATAAGGGTCATCCCCGGAACAGGCGCTCACAAGGGTGAGATCAGCCTCAAACAGGGGAATACCGCCATAACCTACAGCGGAAACATCGATACAGGATTCAATACAGGAGGCTCCGCCGGCAGCGAATGGCTGCACTTTACAGAGCTGTCTGAACTGACAGCAGATCATGTGATGACCTATACAGCCAGC
>CADBRP010000086.1 GCA_902797095.1 uncultured Eubacteriales bacterium
GGGGCGCCCTGCGATGTCTTCTTCAGCGCGGCGCAGAAGCAGATGAACGAGCTTGAGGAAAAGGGTCTCGTTACAGAAGGTACCCGCCGGAATGTGCTGAACAATCAGCTGGTCGTGATCACACAGCCGGACAGCGGAACAGCGGTGACCGGACTTGAGACACTGAAGGATGCCAGGAGCATCGCGCTGGCGGACGGCAGCGTTCCGGTGGGCAAGTATACCCGCCAGGCTCTGATGAATCTGGGGATCCTTCCTGAGGCGGAAGATCCCTCCGCAGTAACGACGCAGGAGGTTTCCGACGCGCTGGGCGGAGTTGAGATCAGCGAGCAGGGGAATGTCAGCAAGGTGCTTGCCGCTGTCAGGGAAGGCTCCTGCGAGGTCGGAACGGTCTACCTGTCGGATACATACGGGGATGACGGCTCGGTGGAGATCCTGGAGCAGGTTCCTAATGAGGTGACGGGAGACATCATCTATCCCATCGCGCAGATCAATAACCCGGACGCCTCTGACGCCGAAAAGGAGGCGGCCGCGGCTGTCCTCGAGTGGTTTGTGAATGACGAGGCGAAGGCGCTGTACGATGAGCATCTCTTTGATACGGATGTGGAGTAAGAGAAGAACAGTCTGAGAAGAAGGTGGAAGAATGCTGGCGGAGCTTATCAACAATCTGGACTGGAGTCCGCTGATCATATCGCTTAAGACAGGGGCGGTGGCAACGGTGATCTCATTCTTTCTGGGGCTGTTTGCCGCCAGGAAGGTCATTAAGCTGCCCTTCCGCTGGAAAGCGGCAGTTGACGGGATCCTGACGCTGCCGATGGTCCTTCCGCCGACAGTCGCGGGCTTTTTCCTGCTTTTGCTCTTCTCCAGAAGAAGACCGCTGGGAATTCTGCTGAATGACACGTTTGACATTCAGGTGGTGCAGACCTGGCTGGGATGTATCCTGGCCGCGACGGTCATCGCCTTTCCGCTGATGTACCGCAATGCCCGCGCCGCCTTCGAGCAGATCGACGCCAACCTCGTATACGCCGGGCGCACGCTGGGGATGTCGGATATCAGCATCTTCTGGAGGATCGTGGTGCCGACTGCGGGGCCGGGAATCGCGTCAGGGACGATCCTGACCTTTGCGCGGGCCATGGGAGAATACGGAGCGACTTCGATGGTCGCGGGAAATATTCCGGGGAAGACCGGAACGGTATCGCAGAGGATCGCGATGGTCATACAGAACGGAGACTATGTCACGGCGGGCTTCTGGGTCGTCGTGGTGCTTCTCATCGCGTTTGCGGTGATCCTTCTGATCAATCTGCTGGCCGGAAGGAAAATGAAAAATTTCAGGCGGTGGTAGAGGATCATGGGCATACAGGCGGAAATCATAAAACAGCTGGGAGACTTTACCCTGAATATCAGGCTCGAAAGCAGCGCGAAGCGGATCGGGATACTCGGCGCCTCCGGATGCGGCAAGAGCATGACGCTGAAGAGCATCGCCGGGATCGAACGTCCTGACAGCGGCAGGATCGTGCTGGACGGGAGGACGCTCTACGATTCCGGCGCGAAGATCGATCTGAAGCCGCAGAAGCGGAACGTGGGGTATATGTTCCAGAACTACGCGCTGTTCCCGGCGATGACGGTGGAGAAGAACATCGCGGCGGGACTCGGAAGAATGAACGGAGATAAGGCCGAACGGGTCAGGGAAATGATCGAACGGTTTCATCTGCTGGGCCTGGAGAAGCATCTTCCCGGGCAGCTCTCCGGCGGACAGCAGCAGAGAGTCGCCCTTGCGAGGATCATGGCGTACAGGCCGGATCTGATTCTTCTGGACGAGCCGTTTTCCGCGCTGGACCAGCATCTGAAGGAGCGGCTGCAGCATGAGATGGCTGAGCTTTTGAAGGACTACCCCGGCCAGGTGATCATGGTGTCCCACAGCAGGGATGAGATCTACCGGTTCAGCGAGGAACTGCTGGTCATGGACAATGGCCGCGTGCTGGCGGAGGGGGAGACGAAAAAGCTGTTTTCGGACCCCGGAACAGTTTCCGTGGCAAGGATGACCGGATGCAAGAATTTTTCCGCCGCGCAAAGGCAGGACAGCCATACTCTGTATCTGTCGGACTGGGACGCGACGCTTCATCTTGAGCGGGAGATCCCGGAGGATACCGGCGCCATAGGATACCGGGCGCATTTCTTTGAACCGGTCTGGGGAGAACGGCAGGAAAACTGCATTCCCTTCGATCCTGCCGGCGCGGATGAACTGCCCTTTGAGAGAAGATATTATATCCGTCCGGGCGGGATGGGAGAAAACAGTGAGCTGATCTGCTGGTTCGTGCAGAGCGGAGAGAGGAAACAGCTGGACAGCTGCCCGCCCCCGGATTATCTGAGGATGAAGGAAGAAGCCGTCATGCTTCTGAAAAACGAATGATCGACAGCTTTGGGAGAACAATAGAATATATGAGGGTCTCCGTCACCGACAGGTGCAATCTGCGGTGCCGGTACTGCATGCCCGGGGAAGGGATTGAAAAGCTTCCGATGAGCATGATCCTCACATATGAGGAGATACTGCGGATCTGCCGCGCGGCGGCGGAGCTCGGCATCAGGGATTTCAGAGTCACGGGAGGAGAGCCTCTGGTGAGGAGGGGCTGCCCGGATCTGATCCGGGAACTGAAGAAGACCCGGGGGATCAGGAACGTGACGTTGACGACGAACGGACAGCTGCTGGAGCAGTACGCTGATGATCTGGCGCGGGCCGGCCTGGACGGCGTCAATGTCAGCCTGGATACTCTCCGGGAGGACCGTTATGCCCTGATCACGCGGGGCGGCAGCCTTCAGCCGGTTCGGGCAGGAATAGACAGGGCTCTTCAGGCCGGCCTTAAGACAAAAGTGAACTGCCTGCTCCAGAAGGATCTCAACGAGGATGAGCTGGAGAATTTCGCACGGCTGGCTTTTGACCGGGGAATCGATGTGCGTTTCATCGAACTGATGCCGGTGGGCTGCGGCGATCCGCGAAGCGGCGTCTCCAATGAAACGGCGCTTAAGATCCTGCGCGGAAAATGGCCGGAGCTTCTCCCGGATGACAGGCCGCACGGAAGTGGCCCCGCGGTTTACTGCCGCGTTCCGGGAAAGGAAGGGGCCGTGGGTTTCATCAGTGCGGTCCACGGGAAATTCTGCGGCAGATGCAACCGGATCCGGCTGACGTCAACAGGGCAGATCCGGCCGTGCCTCTGCTATGAGGATACGGTGGA
>CADBRP010000087.1 GCA_902797095.1 uncultured Eubacteriales bacterium
GATTTCCGCGGACAGACACAGCGAAGGAGAGATCCGCAGGACTCTGCTTTCCCACCCGGAGATCAAGTTCGTATCCCTGGTGGGCATCGATATCGGCGGGCACGACACAGATGAAAAGATCCCGGTCAGCGAATTCCTGAAGGACATCCCAAGATTCCTCCGGGAAGGCGTCCAGACTGACGGATCCAGCGTAGTGCTCCCGAAGATCGCAAAACTGAACAACGCTAAGGTGGACATCATCCCCGACACGTCCGTTCACTGGTTCGTGGATCACAACTTCAGCTATCCGGATCCCGAAACCGGGCTTCCGGTGGGAACCCTCAGGATTCCATCCTCGCTGATCCATGACGATGATGAGGGGGTCGGCTCCCGCGTGATTTTGCGTGACGCCATCTCAAATTTCAAAGAGGACCTTCTGGATCTTCTGGAGAAAAACCCCTACGTGTTCGAGCATCTCGACATTGAGAGCAGGGACGATATCGACAAGATCGTGATCACCGCCGCGACCGAGCTGGAGTTCTGGGTCAGGTCGCCTGATGATGACGCGGACAGGGAACAGCTCTCCACGGCGCAGATGCTTAAGGAGCAGTACTGGAAGCGGACGTCCGGTCCGGTCCGGACAGCCCTCGAGGAGGTCATGCTGGTTCTGGATCAGTACGGATTCGAGATGGAGATGGGCCACAAGGAGGTCGGCGGCGTCAAGGCGAAGCTGGAGAACTCCGGAAACTATGACCATGTCATGGAGCAGCTGGAGATCGACTGGAAATACACCTCCGCGATCCAGGCGGCGGACAACGAGAATCATATCAAGTATGTAGTGCGTGACATTTTCCGTATGTACGGGCTGGATGTCACGTTCATGGCAAAGCCGATGGTGGGCATCGCCGGAAGCGGCGAGCATACGCATATGGGCGTGGCCGCGAAGCTGAAGGACGGAAGGCTGGTCAACCTTTTCGCCCCGAAGGACGAGAAGAATCAGTTCCTGAGCCCGGTGGGCTTCGGAGCTTTGATGGGCCTTCTGAAAAACTACGATGTAGTCAATCCCTTCGTCAGCTCTACGAACGACGCGCTGAACAGGCTGAAGCCCGGATACGAGGCGCCGGTCTGCACCGTAACCTCGCTGGGGCATAACGCGCAGATGCCGTCCAGAAACAGGACGGTCCTGGTGGGACTTGTCCGTGAGACCGGCAATCCGATGGCGACCCGTTTTGAACTTCGTTCCCCGAACCCGAAGAGCAATACCTATCTGGTGCTGGCGGCGTCATATATGGCGATGCTGGACGGAATCAAGGCGGCGCTTGAGGCGGGGAAGACTCCGGAGGAGCTGGAGCGTTCCGTATCCAAAGCCTACGGCGAGGAGGATTTTTACCTCGATACCGACCGGATGTACAGAAGCGAGAAGGATGTATTCGACGAGTACACTGAAGAGGAGCGCGACCTGTATTTCGGCAGGGCGCCCAGAACGGTATGGGAGAATCTCAAGGCGTTTGATATTTATCCGGAAAGGCTGGCCATCTTCAAACGGGATGACGTTATGACTGACACCACGCTGGAATCCTACCGGGAGGCGGTGCTTTCCCAGTGGACGACGGAGCTCAGAAGCAGGATCATCCCTGACACGATGGATGTCATCAGAAGCTGCAGCAAAGCGCATACCGACGCGGATTCAGTGGACTATGACCGCAGAAGCTGGGAGAAGATCTCCCGCCTGCGTGATGCCCTGGGCAGAAATACCGTTGCCGAGACCTGCCTTTTGACGAAGATCGTGAACGCGCTCAAAGACAGGGATTATGAGACGGCCTCGGAGCTGCAGATCAAGATGCAGGCAGACATCGAAAAGCTGATCCGCATGTACCTTACGTATAAAAAGAATTTGTTTTAATACATAATGGAGGAGAAGGATGTTAGATATCAAGAGAATCAGAGAGGATTACGAAGCAGTAAAAGCAGCGGTCGAGCTTCGCGGAAAGGGTGACTTCGGTCTTGAAAACGTAGTCGCGCTGGACAAGAAACGCCGGGAACTCCTGGCGGAAGTCGAACAGATGAAGAATCAGCAGAAAGTCTCCTCCAGACAGATTCCTGTATATAAGAAGGAAGGCAGGGACACGACGGAGCTGATGGCGGAGCTGAAGAAGCTCAGCGATGACATCAAGGAGCTGGACGCGCAGGTGAGCGAAACGGAAGCCGCTCTTAAGGACGCGCTGCTGAATGTTCCGAACACTCCTTACAAGGATGTGCAGGAGGGCGTCGACGACAGCGACAATGTAGAGCTCCGCAAGTGGGGCGAGCCGACGGAGTTCGCTTTTGAAGCAAAGGCGCACTGGGACATCGGCGAGGATCTGGATATTCTGGATTTTGAGCGCGCCGCCAAGATCGCGGGCACTCGCTTTACTGTTTACAAAGGCCTGGGCGCAAGGCTCGAGCGCGCGGTGATCAACTTCATGCTGGACGTCCACACTCTGGAGCAGGGCTACACTGAGATCCTGCCTCCGTTCATGGTCAACCGCATGGCGATGACCGGCACGGGCCAGCTCCCGAAATTCGAAGAGGATATGTTCTACATTCCGCAGAAGGATTTCTTCCTGATCCCGACTGCTGAGGTTCCGGTCACCAACCTGCTGGACAACGAGATCCTCAAGGCTGACGACCTGCCGATCTATTACACCGCTTATACTCCCTGCTTCAGAGCTGAAGCGGGTTCCGCGGGACGCGACACGAGAGGCCTGATCCGCCAGCACCAGTTCAACAAGGTTGAGATGGTCAAGTTTGTCGCTCCTGAGAATTCCTACGACGAACTGGAGTCCCTGACAGACAATGCGGAGGAAATCCTCCGCCGCCTGAACATTCCGTTCCGTGTCGTGCGTCTGTCTTCCGGAGACCTGGGATTTTCGTCCGCAATGACATATGATGTTGAAGTCTGGATGCCGAGCTACGGCAGATATGTCGAGATCTCATCCTGCAGCAACTTCGAGAATTATCAGGCAAGACGCGCCAACATCCGGTTCCGCCCCGAGGAAAAGGGCAAGCCGGAATTCGTCCACACTCTGAACGGCTCCGGCCTCGCTGTCGGAAGAACCGTCGCCGCGATTCTGGAAAACTACCAGCAGGAAGACGGCTCCGTCGTGATTCCTGAGGCTCTGGTCCCGTACATGGGAGTTGAGAAGATCGAAAAGCCCGGGAAGTAAGACGCTAGATGTAAGATGAAGACAGGGGGATCATTTCAGCGGAGACGCTGAAATGATCCTCTTTTGGTTGGGGTTGGTTTTGGTTGGTTGGGTTGGTTGGGGTTGGTCTTGTTTCTTGTTTGAACGGGCAGTGCCAGCAGGGCTCTGGAAATCCGAAAGCAAAGTTCTATCTTTTTTTAATGAAAAGGCCCTGAAATGTGCAAATATGGCCGACAATAGCTTGCTGGGAAAAAATGGTTCTACAAAACAGGGGGTTTACAGGGATAAAAGATAGAACTTCGGAAGCAGAAATCGGCTGAAGGGAGTTTTCACGTAATTTTTTATACATTTTGGCGGGTCAGAGCGGAGAAAAGATAGAAATTTGCTTCCCGATTTTGAAAGGCCTGCCTTTGGGCATCAGAAGATATTCCCCGGATTCAGGCGGGACTGCGGATCAAAGACTTTTTTCAGTTCCAGCATGGCGCTGAGCTCCTTGCGGCTGTACTGCTTTTGCAAAAGCCAGGTTTTGAGCTTCCCGATACCGTGTTCGGCGGAGACTGATCCGCCCATGCGGACGACTTCCTCCGCCCAGCGGGTGTAGAGTTCCTTGCCGCGCCGGTACTCTTCCGGCGTGCGGGGGATGATGTTGACGTGGAGGTGGTTGTCCCCGATGTGCCCGAAGAGTGAGGACTGAAAGCCGCCTTCCCCGAGGCCGGCCCGGTACATGGCGAACACGCGCTCCAGGCAGGAATCGGGAACGGACATATCGGTTCCGAGCTTGGTGATTTCGGGAAAGGTGTTTCTGATTTCCCGGATCTTTTCGTTTACGCAGACCGGAGCCGCGTGGCGGAAATCCTTCAGCTTTTTCAGATCCGGCGCGGTGATCGCGGCCCACGCGGTTTCGGCAGAGCAGCCGGCAGCGGCGGCCCGCTCGGCGATGTGCCTGAAAAGCGGCTCCAAAAGCGACCGGTCATCGGTTGAGAATTCAGTGTAAACGGCGCAGCAGGACGAACCGGCCGAACCGACGAAACGAGATGCCCTGGACGAACCAGATGCCCCGGCCGGACGAGACGACCCGGCCGATCCAGATGACCCGGACGCCCCGGGAATCGGACTCATATCCGTAAGAATCCGGCCTGATTCCTGCGCTTCCCGCAGCATATCAAGCGTATCCGTGCCGAAAAATTCAATAGCGTCCGGCGGGACGGGCAGGCCTGGCGCGCGCAGGGTGCGAACGAGGGCGAGCGCGTCCTTTTCGCTGCCGGGGAAAAACATGCACGCCCAGATATGTTTTGGGAGGGGAAGCAGGCGCAGCTCGATCTCCGAGATGATGCCGAGGGTGCCCTCGCTTCCGATAAAAAGGTCCAGAAGGTCCATGTCCGGCCGCAGCCAGTATCCGGCGGTGCTTTTGCGGACGTCGGGCATTTTGATATCGGGAAGATGCCCTCGGATGGTCCGGCCGCTTTCGGTGATTAGCGAAAACGCTCGACCGCCAGAAATGATCCGGCCGCTTTCGGTGAACAGCGAAAACGCGCCGTTCTCCGGGATGGTCCGGCTGTCGGCAGCGTGCTGTCCGCGTCTGAGCTCAAGACAGTCGCCGTCCGCGAGAATGACACGGACGCGCCGCACGTGATCTCGCATCGCTCCGAAACGGAAGCTTCTGGCTCCGGAGGAGTTGCAGTTTGCCATTCCGCCCAGGGTGGCGGTGGTTTCAGTGGGGTCGGGCGCAAAGAGCAGGCCCTGCGGCTGAAGTTGCTCCCGGAGAGCGGAAAGGCGCAGGCCGGGCTGAACGACAGCAAAGGCCTCGCCGGACGCGGGCCGAACGCAAGCAATCGCGTCATCTTCCCCCGACGCGGGCTGTGAAACCCGGATGATCCTGTCCATGCGGGAAAGATTGATCACGATGCCGCCGTCAGGGACGGCGCCCGCGGTGACGCCGGTCCGGCCGCCCTGGATCGTGACGGGGCGGCCGCCGGTTCCGGTAAGGATCCGTCGGATATCATCTTCGCTTTCCGGAAAGAACAGTTCCTCCGCGCGGCCTGTCTTTCCGGACTCATCGCTCAGCCAGGACAGCATCGCCGCGGGGTCAGAAGTACGTTTCAACGCCACACCTCCGTGTCAGAATAGTTACTAAGGCGCTGCGCAGCCGCCAAACAGCCGCCAACGGTCGCTGACGGTCGCCGCACGAACGCGCCAAACAGGCGCGCCAGCAAACGCCTTTCGTGTACCATTATTTTACCAGACAAAAGCAGGTTTGCAACGCCGGGCAGTTCGCCGGGCACAGGAAACAGGCTGCGGGGGGTTCGGGATCGTCCGGAAGTTCTCCACAGCCAAGTCGCTGAAACAGGCTGCCCGGGAGGGGGTTCGAGACTGCCTTCGTATCCATATTCTGGAATACTTTGGGAGATATTGTTTGGGATTTATTTACGGTATCTTTTGGGGTTTTTCTGTAGTATAATGAACCCAC
>CADBRP010000088.1 GCA_902797095.1 uncultured Eubacteriales bacterium
AAGCGCAAGGCCAGGAAGGAAGCGAGATTCCTGAAGGCGGTCGCAGAAGGCGTTCCCGGTTATCTGGCGATTTTTGACAGGGACGGGAACCGGGTATATTCCAACGATGATTCCGGGAAAAGATTTCCGGAGATCGCGAATTACACAGAGAAAAACAAGAAAAAGTTCCTTTCCGAAGACGATTACCATGAGGACGTGCGTCTGCGCAGAAAGCTGTTCGTCCTGCAGTCAGAGAAAACAGATCTGGAAGGGACCGGGCCGGTGAGCGTTGTATTCGGGCGGCAGCTTTCGGAGTACGGTGATGAAAACAGCGGAATCGCGATGGTTGATGAGGAACCGGACGCGGGTTACGCCTTCAAGAGCTACTTTGGCGTCGCGAATGTGGTGGGTGAGGCAAGAGAGGCCATCCTTCGCTACTGCAATGCCAGGGATCCTATCCTGATCCTGGGAGAGACCGGATGCGGCAAGGATCAGGCCGCGGCCAGCATCCACCGGATGGGATACAACAAAAACAGGCCCTACTATATGATCGACTGCGCTTTTGTCAGCAATAAAGAGTGGAGTCGCTTTTTCCGGCAGAGCTCCTCTCCTCTGATGGAGGTCAACTGTACGATCTATTTCAAGAATCTGCAGGCAATGAATCCCGCGCAGGAAAAGAAACTTATAGAACTTATCCAGACTACCAATCTGTGCCGGCGGAATCAGGTCATTTTTTCCGCGATCGTGAAAAACGAAGATGAGATCTGCACCATGGCGAAATACCTGATGGAACGGACAGCGTGTATTCTCCTGCAGGCCATGCCTTTGAGAAAGCGCAGGGAGGATATCGTCAGCATCTGTACGATGTACCTTACAGAAATCAGTACGCAGGACGGGACTCAGATCTTTGGGCTGGACCGGGAAGCGTGCAAAGCGGTGGAGGAGTATTCCTGGCCGGGAAATGTTACACAATTGAAACGTGTTCTGAAAGAAGCGGTCATGATGACGGAGGATGGATACATCACCGCGGATATGATCTCCAGATGCATCTATAATGAAGCCTTTGAGCATCAGGATGTTCATGCGGACCATATCGATCTGAACCAGAGCCTGGATGATATCACTTATGATCTGGTCAGAATGGTGCTCAAGGAAGAAGGCATGAACCGCCAGAAAACCGCTGACAGGCTGAAAATCAGCAGAACGACTCTCTGGAGGATACTGAAGTCCAGGGGAGACGAAGAGGGCGTTTCACAATGAAACGTTCCGGTTCGTGACCCGTGTTGCAGTTATGAAAACCTATTTTTATAATTTTTATAAAACAATGACTATTAATGAGGAGGATGATCGATATGGCCGTTATGAAAGGAATATTAAAGAGCAAACCCGAAGTCGGAGCTGAATTCAGGACGGATCTTCCGGTTCCGGAAGTAGGCCCCAGAGATATTCTGGTGAACGTCAAGGCTGTTGCTATTTGCGGTACAGACCAGCATATCTACAACTGGACAGAATACGCGCAGGAGCGGATGACGCTGCCGATGGTATTCGGGCATGAGTTCTCGGGAGACGTTGTGAAAGTCGGCAGCGAAGTAACCGAGGTAAAGGTCGGAGACCGTGTGGCGGGTGAAACGCATATTCCCTGCAACAACTGCTATCAGTGTGAAACAGATAACCGTCATATCTGCGAAAACATGAAAATCATCGGCGTACATACACCGGGAGCCTTCGCGGATTACATCAGCTTCCCGGCTGACGACGCGTATATCATCAGCGACGAGCTGGATTATGAGAGAGCCGCGACCATGGAGCCCATGGGCGTTGGAATGCACGGAGTGGATAAAGGCAATGTCAAGGATCAGGACGTTGTGATTTACGGATGCGGTCCCATCGGCCTGATGGCAATCGGATGCGCGAAGGTATTCGGCGCGAAGACCATCACGGCTGTCGACGTCTTTGATGAGAAGCTGGCTGTCGCGAAAAAGATGGGCGCTGATCATATCATCAACTCAAAGGACGAGGACGCTGTGAAGATCGTCATGGAGAGAACAGGCCACGGCGCGGATGTCGTGATCGATTATACCGGAAATGATATCGCTATCCGCAGCGGATTCAATATGCTGAAGAAGGGCGGACGTTTCGTTATGGTCGGACTCCCCAACGGTGAAACGGCTCTGGATCTCGCCAACATGGTGATTTATAAGGAAGCGACTGTCATAGGCGTGACCGGAAGAGAAATGTACAAGACATGGGAGCAGTGCGAGGAAGTACTGAAGAGCCCGCTTTATAATGTGGACGCCACCATCGGAGGCGTATATAAGCTGGAGGAATTTGAAGATGCGTTCAAGGCTATCTTCAGCGGTGTCCCCGGAAAGATGATTCTTATTCCGTAAAAAGGTATCAAATCCGGCGCGGCCGGATCCGCGCCGGATTTTCATTGTTTATTCGCAAAGAGCAAAGATGGAAAGGAGAGCAGGTTTTCTGCGGGAAAAGCATATGAGAGTAGCAGTTGTAACAGAACCATATAAAGTAGAAGTACAGGAGAAGGAAATGCCGAAGGTCGGCGCGGGTGATGTCCTGATCAAAACAGCGCGAGCGGGCGTCTGCGGATCTGACATCCATCTGTACAAGGGCACGCATCCCTTCCGGAATCCTCCGGCAGTGCTGGGACATGAGATCTCGGGAGAGGTCATTGAAACAGGCGCGGACGTCAAGGATATCAAAGTCGGCGACCGGGTAACGGTTGAACCGCAGATCGGATGCGGTGAGTGCGCGTTCTGCAAGTCCGGCCATATCAATCTCTGCAAATCCAAGATCGTTCCGGGAACACCTGCCTGGGGCGGAACATTCGCTGAATACTTCGTGGCGCCGGAGAAAACAGTTTATAAGCTGGCGGACCACGTGTCCTTCGACAGGGGCGCACTGACAGAGCCCCTCGCGGTAGCGGTGCAGGCGGTCAATAACGCGGCGGAAGCGGGAAACGACGCGGTCGCTATTCTCGGATCCGGCACCATCGGCCTTCTGACACTGGCTGTCTGTGTGAAGAAGGGATACAAGAAGATCTTCTGCACGGATACCGCTCCGTTCAACAGAGAGATGGCTCTGAAACTGGGCGCGACAGCAGTATTCGATCCGCTGAATGAAGATGTGGAGGCAAAGATCAAAGAGGCCACCGGCGGAGAAGGCGTGGATGTCTGTGTGATCGCGGCCGGAGCGCCCGGCATCGTTGATCAGGCGTCAACGATCACAAAGAAACTCGGGACGGTCATCCTGGTCGCTATGATCACGAGACCTATAGAGGTATATACCTACAGCTTTGTATTCAATGAACAGAAGCTGATCGGCTCCATGACATACACGACAGAGGCATTCAGGGAAGCGATGGAGATGATCAACGATGATATTAATGTAGACGCTATTATTACACATTGCCTGCCGCTGGATGAATCAGGAAAAGGTCTGGAGATCCTCGATAAGAAGACGGAGAACGCCGGCAAGATCCTGATCTGCATGGATTAAGAGAAACAGGAGCTGAGGAACGTGGATACGATGCAAAACAAAGACAGAAACAGCGAATACAGCTTCCGCCTGCAGAACATCGTAAAGAAGTTCGGCGCGTCCTCCATCGCGCTGGATGATGTAACGCTGGAGGTTCAGACCGGCGAGGTCATCGGCCTGATCGGCCCCAACGGCGCCGGCAAGTCGACGCTGATGAATGTCCTGACCGGCATCCATCAGGCGACGGAAGGAACCATCGAGCTGGGCGGCACGCTGTATCAGAAGGAAGACTACAGCACCACGATAGCCAGAGAGGGCGGTATTGCCTGCTGCTATCAGGAGCTGTCTGTCTGTAACAACCTGGCCGTATACGAGAATTTCGCGATCACGGTCATGGACCACAAACCGTTCGGAAAAGCAGGCTGGCGCAAGGAAATGATTACGCTGGCGAAAACCATGCTGGATGATGTTTTCCCGGACAACCATATCAACGTAAAAACAAAGGTAGAAAGGCTGTCCATCGAGCAGAAGCAGATGGTGGAGATCTGCTGCGCGATGGCGACCAATAATCTGAAGATCCTGATTTTTGACGAGCCCACATCCTCTCTGGGAAATGAAAGGATCAGGCAGTTCCACGAAGCGATCATCCGCTGGAGGGAAAAA
>CADBRP010000089.1 GCA_902797095.1 uncultured Eubacteriales bacterium
AGAAGGCATTTATAAAACATACGACAGTGTTGCTTTTGAATAAGAAGGCTTAAATCAGCAGGTCCGGGATATCCCGGGCTTTTTTTTGGACGCTGAACAGCGTATCCTATACAATTTCATCAGGCGGACACTGGTACTGCCTGGGAATCTCCCCTTCTTTATGCGGCTTCCACTGTTTCATGGAGCCTTCGGTCAGCCTTTCCAGGGGATAAAGACATTCGTTCACCATATCCCACATGCAGTACGGCAGATGATCCCTGTGCCCTCTGTGGATGAGCACGCACTCCCGGCACTTTCCGTGGTGGGAGCAGTCCTCCGGGCAGCTGCAGTAATCGACGCCGCTCTCAAGAATCTCGCCCACAGCTTCCATTCTGATCTCATATTTTTCACGCGGCGTCATCGGCCCGTACTGCTGCTCGATCAGCTTTTCGTTGTAATCAACCTTCGGTACCGGAGAATAAACTTTTTCTTTCGATTCTTTCATCTCTGAATTCCTTTCATCATTAAGCAAAGGCAGGCCCTGTTTCCGTACAGATCCATGATCTGTCACTGTCAGCCTTTCTTCCCGGTACAGGGTATTATCTGCTCCAAGTATAACCGAGCCGGGGGAAAATGCAAGCATGAAAGAGCCGGACCCTGCGGCGCCGCGACGCGTGACCAGGCATGCAATAATCCGGCAAAAATCAAAAGAAAGCCGAAAACACGCGCCGGTATGTTATTATTATGGCAGGACAGCTCAGGTTTCGGCATTTGATATACGCGCTTCGCATAGAAGATATGATGGGGTAAAAAGTATGAACAGAACAGCGGGAGCATGGAAGGCTATCTGCGCGATGATCGCCCTGATAATGGCCATTCCGCTTGCGGGATGCGGCTCATCCGGGACGGAAAGCCCGTCTGAGAGCCATGAAAAATCATCGTATCAGCAGATTTCGCAGGATGAAGCCATCTCCATGATGGAGGAAAGCAGCGGTTATCTGATCGTCGATGTCAGGACCCGGGAAGAATTCGATGAAGGGCATATCCCTGACGCCATATGCGTTCCGAATGAGGAAATCGGCACGGAAAGGCCCGGCATGCTGCCCGACCTGGATCAGCTGATGTTTATCTATTGCCGAAGCGGAAGACGGAGCAAAGAAGCGGCGCAGAAGCTGGCTGATATGGGATATACCAGAGTTTATGAGATGGGCGGCATCAACACCTGGCCCGGCGAGACAGTTACGGAGTAAGCCGCAAAGGCGGTACCGGGGAGAAAATAGATGAAGATCCAATCAACGGGGGCGGTCGGCTTCCTGATGGAGCTGTCGGCAAATCAGACCTCGATCACACATCTGTTCAGCAGTCAGCTGCTGGAATCCATACGCGTTCATCTTGGCCTGGAAAAGACCGTGATCCTCTGTTTTGACGCGGAGAACCGGTTCCTTTCCTGGACAGACATAAACGGTGTGAGGGAGACAGGACCGGAGCACCCTTACACCTCATTCGCCAACAGCGATGTGGTGGAGCATGTTGTGTTTTACACATCACAGAGTGAAAACCTGACGTATTTCAATTCCGTGCCCCGGATATATCTTTCCTCTGAAATCATCAGTCAGGCCGATTATGAATCATCAGCCTATGTGCGTTTTATCGAGGAGCAGTTCGGCGCCCATTACAGCGCGACGCTTGCCTTCGGCATCTACGGGTATATCCAGCTGATCATTTTCAAGAGCAGAGAAGAGGGTGATTTCATACAGGAAGAGCTTCTGGAACTGGAAAACCTGTATGTGATCATCTCCAACGTCTATATCAACTTCAAACGTCATGAACAGGCCCGGATCATTTCCGCGATGAAGGACCAGGTGATCCTTTCGGAATCCCGCGAATACTTTATTACAGACGGATTCAATCATATTCTCCAGGCAGGCGAAGGTGCCGTCCGCCTTCTGAATGAACAGTTCGGAACAGGTCTTGAGCAGGCGCCGGATCCGGAGAAGCCCCGGCCGTGGCTTCAGATGATCCTGCAGGACTGCGTCAGAAAGAAACTGCCGGAGGAGGGGGAACGCCGGCAGATCGGGCGCTGTGAATTCCGTATCCATGAACACGATCAGTGCTATGATCACGGAATCATTGAAAAATACTTTCTTGTAACGATACGTTCGGATGGCGCGGAGCCGGAGGGAAAAGAAGCCGGCTCCTGCCTTTCCGCGCTGACAGCCACTGAACAGAGAGTGGCCAGGCTTCTGGGAGAAGGCCTGACGTACAGGGAGATAGCGGAGGAACTGATCGTAAGCTATCATACTGTGAAGAAACACGTTGAGAATATCTACGGCAAGCTGGGAATCAAAAACAGGTACCAGCTTTATGAACTTCTGAAATAGGTAATCTTACTTATATGGAACACAGCGCGATCCGTGTTAAACTGTCCGTAAGACCGGATATGGACCGGATATGAAAGGCAAGATCAAGGAGAGGTAGGAGAATGTCAGATTCTGCGGTTGTGTTCAATGTTCAGCATTTTACGATCCACGACGGGCCGGGGATCCGCACGGAGCTGTTCCTGAAGGGATGTCCGCTGCGGTGCCGGTGGTGCAGCAACCCGGAGGGGCTGTCTGCCCGGATCCAGCCGGGAGTTTACCGGAAAAAATGCCTGGGCGCCAGAGCCTGCGGGCTCTGCGAAAAGGCATGTCCGGAAAGCGGGAAGGACGGCGGAACCGGTCCGCTTACATTTTACCGCGGCCGCCTGGACTCCATCGATTACGGACGCTGTGCCGGCTGCATGGCCTGCAGCGAGGCCTGCCCGTCTGAAGCCGTCAAGGCCTGGGGCAGGGAGATGACCGTGGAGGAAGCCATGGGGGAGATCATCAGGGACCGGGGCTATTATGAACGCTCCGGCGGAGGCGTGACCGTATCCGGCGGAGAGCCGCTGCTGCAGGCGGACTTTGTGGCGGAGCTTTTTGCCGCGTGCAGGGAGGAGGGAATCCATACCTGCTGTGAAAGCTGTCTGAATATAAGCCGGGAACAGATAGATAAGGTCTTTCCCCTTACGGATCTCTGGATCGCGGACCTGAAGATGATGGACTGCGAAAAGCACCGGGAGAATACCGGCGCGGGAAACGAAAGGATCCTGGAGAATCTGCGGTATCTGGCTTCTGAAGGGGCTGACCTGATTTTGCGCATTCCGGTGATCCCCGGGGTAAACGACACACAGGAAAATATGGAACAGACAGCGGACTTTATCCTGAATGAGATGGGCGGAAGAATCCGGACCCTCCAGCTGCTCAGCTTCATGAGACTGGGGCAGGAAAAGTATGAATCCCTCGGTATGGAGTATGAGATGACGCAGCAGCTGAAGGAGTATCATTTCCGCAGGGATTATTTCCAGAAAAAGGTAGAACGGTTCGTTGAGTATTTCAGCGGCAGGGGCATACACACGCTGAAGGGAACCAGAGAAAAAGAGTGATTTATGAGGAGGAAGAAGTTATGCTTCAGGCAGTAAACGCGAATAATCCGGCAAACCAGCCGCATACTATGGCCTGCGGCTGCGATCCCGTCGACAGGACCTACAGCCTCGGCTATGAGGTGGGTCACGGAGACTGGTCGCCTTATCCGAGAGTCAACAGGCTGCGCCAGGTTTTTCTGGACAGGCCTTTTAATATCGATAATGAACGCTTCCGGAATGTGACGAAGGCTTATCAGGAGAATGAGAACGCCACCACGAAGATCCGGTGCGCCCGCGCGTTTGAGAGGATCCTTGGGAACGCGACGCTGTATATTTATGACGACGACCTGATCCTCGGGGAGATCGCGGCGCCGGCGAAGGCGTCCCCCCAGTATCCGGAGTTCTCCGTTAACTGGATGCTCCACGAGGCTCTGGAAGAGCCGTTTGAAGAGCGGGAGCACGATCAGTTCTATTTTGTGTCTGACGAAGACCGCGATGAGTTTGTCGAACTCTGCAGATACTGGCAGGGCAAGGCGGTAGATGATTATGTGAACGCGTATCTGGACGATGAAATGACAAAGGGGTCTCAGACCGGAAAGAAGATCTTCCAGACGAATCTCTATCACTACGGCGGGGTCGGTCATCTGGTCATGAACTATGAGAAAATCCTGCGCGTGGGTTTTGACGGAATGATCGCAGAAGCAAAGGCAGGACTGGCCCGCCTTTCCAAAAAAGACCCGGATTTCGCGGAGAAGCGCGATTTCTACAGAGCGGTGATCATATGCCACGAAGCCGCGAAGAATTACATCGGCCGCTACGCGGCGCTGGCTGAGGAGAAAGCGGCGGAGGAAAGCGATCCTCTGAGGAAGCGGGAACTGCTTCAGATGGCGGAGAACTGCCGCCAGATCGCTGGAGGCCCCGCGGAGAGCTTCTGGCAGGCGCTGCAGCTCTTTAATTTCGCGACGACCATGACGCAGATCGAATCCAATGGGCATTCCATTTCCTACGGGAGAATGGACCAGTGGCTGTATCCGTATTTTGAAAAGGACATGAAAAGCGAAGCCATCACGAAGGAATTCGCCCAGGAACTGCTGGAAGTCACCTTTGTAAAGATGAACAATCCCACGAAGATCCGTGACGGCGGAACCGCGAAGGTGCGCCAGGGCAGGGGATTCGGCGGCGAATGCCTGACCATCGGCGGTGTGGACAGGGACGGAAATGACGCGACCAATGATCTGACCATGATGATGCTGGACGCCTCCGTACATACAAGGATGATGTGCCCGTGGCTTCTGGTGCGGATGCATGAAAATACACCGTACGAGCTGAAGGTGAAGACGGCGCAGTGCATCCGGGCGGGCTACGGCCATCCGAAGATCTTTAACGACGCCCCCACGATAAAGGCGCAGATGCGCAAGGGGCAGAGCCTGGAGGAGGCGAGAGACTACGCGGTCGTAGGATGCGTGGAGCCGAATCTGCCTTACCGGGAGTACGGCTGGCATGACGCTTCCTATATCAATACAGTCAAGTTCATGGAGATGGTCTTAAACGGCGGACGCTGCCTGGACTGCGGACCGCACTGCCCGCGATGGGAGAAGTGCGGAGCCCTGGGGGATCATCTGGGTCCGGATACGGGAAGCCTTGAGACCTATGAGAATATGGACCAGATCCTGGAGAGCGTCGACAGGCAGTTCGACTACTGGTGCGATCAGATGTGCGCGACCATGAATATTGTGGACCGGGCGCACAGGGAGAGAAAGCCGCTTCCGTATCTTTCGGCGTTCTTTGAGGGCTGCCTTGAGCGGGGCGTCGATGTGACCGCCGGCGGAACGCTTTATAACGGCATCGGGCCCCAGGCTTCAGGCCTTGCGACCTGCGCCGACTCGCTGGCCGCGATCAGTCAGCTGGTCTTTGATGAGAAAAAGTACACAGGCACGGAGCTCCTTCAGGCGCTTAAGGACAACTGGAAAGGACACGAGGTCCTCTACGCTCTGGTGAACAGCCGCAAGGTACACCACTATGGAAACGACGATGACTACGCCGATGATTACTTCCGCTTCATGTTCGAGTGCTACTGCCGTCACCTGACCGGACGCAAAACCATCCGCGGCGGTGAGTTCACTCCCGGAGTTTATTCCGTCAGCGCCAATGTGGGCATGGGACTGAATACGAATGCTTCTCTGGACGGAAGGAAGGCGGGCGAAGCCATTTCCGACAACATGGGGCCGGTGCATACCGACGGCGGATCCCATGATGTGACAGGACCCATCGGGATCGCCCACTCCATCGCCAAGGTGGATCACAGCCTGGCGACCAACGGAACTCTGCTGAACCTGAAATTTCCCCAGGAGGCCGTGAGGGGCAGAGAAGGCATGGACAACCTGATCAGCTACATCGATGAGTATCTGGCAGGAGGGCCCATGCATGTACAGTTCAACATCATGAGTTCCGCGACCATGAAGGCCGCGCAGAAGAGGCCTGAGGACTACAAGGATATGCTGGTAAGGGTGGCCGGATACAGCGCCTATTTCGTGGAGCTGGGCAAAGCCCTTCAGAAGGATCTGATTCAGAGGACGGATCTGGAATTTTAGAAAGGCGGGAGACATATGAAAAAGACTTTTTTAAGATGGTGCGCCTGTATGGCGGTCCTGGCCGCGGTATTGCTGCTTGGAGGCTGCGGAGCAGGGGACTCCGCGGGGACAGACTCTGAAGCGGCATCCGGATCTGAAGAAGCTTCCGTTATGGATGTCTCGCTGCTGCCGAAAACAATCGATAATATGGAGCACGCGGCTATCGTGGGAACTGACAGCAATGGCGATGTGGTGTGGACGGTAAAGACGGACGAATACCCGAGAGCGGAGCTCTCATCGTTTTCGGATATCGGGATCCTTGAGGATCAGTATTTTTACGTCGAAAACGGGAAGGTGGTTTCCCTCGACAAGGAAACAGGCGAAAAGAACTGGGAAAACAGCGACTTCGGAGGAGCGCCGTCCCAGTACTGCCACCTGATCACGGAGGACGGGAAGATATATCTGTCAGGTTATTACGGACCGGATTTTTATGCAGTAGACAAGTACGGAACGACGCTGGGCAGAATCGAAAAAGTGGATGAAAACTGCTACTGGCCGTCTTCGATGAGCGTAACGGGAGATCAGCTGACCATCACGATGGACGGAGGCCCCGGAGGGCAGCCGTCAGAGGTGACCGTCGATCTCACCGATTATCAGGGCGCCGTATCTGATTCGGGTCCCGGATATGAACAGGATTCCGCTCCGGCGGCGCAGGATGATTCCGGGACGGGCGGATCTCATTCAAATGAAGAACTGGTGCAGCTGGCCGGCGATTATTATGAAAAGAAATACGGGGACCGGCCTCCCTGCGTAGAGGTCGATTCTGAAGAGGGAGACGAAGTAAAGATCCATCTGTACGAGAATATGAGCGATCATACTGCCACCTGGGACTGGTATACGATAAACCGCGTCACGCTGAAGGGTGAGAATATCCTGGGCGAGGAGATCGATCTCGGCGGTTTTTAAGAAGGTTTCCCGGAGGTGAAGAAGAATGTATAAATTTGAAGTGAAGACATCGAAGCACACCCAGATGCTGGATATTACAGATGAGATCCGCAGGGCCATAGCGGAAAGCGGCGTGAAGGAAGGCATCTGCACAGTATTCGTTCCTCATACCACAGCGGCGGTCACAATCAATGAAAACGCTGATCCGGATGTGACACGCGATTTCATGAAGGAGATAGGAAAGATCGTTCCCTGGGAGGACGGATACCATCATATGGAGGGGAACTCCGCGGCCCATCTGAAATCCAGCATGATCGGCTTTTCAGAGAACGTTATCATCGAGGACGGGCGCCCCGTTCTGGGGACCTGGCAGGGAATATATTTCTGTGAATATGACGGCCCCCGCAGAAGGAAGGTGTATGTAAAGATTCTGGAGGGATAAGGTGGATTTTTCTGCAGATTGTGGTATACTTATGCGATACGGTTAAAATTCGATAATGGCTGAACGGAGGAGAAGATATGACTAGAATGGAAGCCAGACAGATAATCGAAAAGTATGCCGATCGACCTGTACTCCGGGAGGAGGATGATGCTTTGCTTCGGAAGGCACTGGAGTATATGCTAAGCGATACCGGTGATCCGCAGTGGATGGTTGATCTAGGGGGGTATTATTATCGGCGCGGAGATTATGAGCAGGCCCGCAGGATGTATGAGATGGCGGATGACGCCGGACATCGGTGGGCGGCAGAGGCGCTTGGTCAGATCTGGGAACTCGGCCTGTCGGTCGGTCCGGATCCTGAAAAGGCGTTAATGTTTTACAGAAAGGCAATGGAACATGGCAGCATCAGGGCGATGATCAGGATCGCTGATATGTACCGCAGCGGAGAAGGGACCGAAAAGGATCCGGAAAAGTACGAAGAAATGATCGAGGAGGCGCACCGGAGGATCAGGGACACATCCTATCTGAGCGATCCGCTTCCGGAGGTATATTTAAGGCTCGCGGAGATCCGCTCCGGGCAGGGAAAAACGGAGGAAGCTTCCGGACTCTGCAGGAGAGCGGCGGAATTTCTGTCGGAGAGAATCCGGTGGGAGCCGTTTAAGGGCGACGAGGAGCTTATGGAAAGGCTGGAGAAGCTGAAGGATTAAACAGAAAACAGAAACTGCCGTACCGGTGTCACAGCGTGACATCAGATGCGGCAGTTTTTCATTTTTTGCGGTGAGTTTCCCGCGAAGGTTCATCTGTCGTTATAGACGATATTAAGAATGGCTTCATAATCCTCCGCGGTCATAGGACGGGGATTGTCATCGTTTGATCCGTTCTTTACAGACATGTCGGCAAGAAGCGGGAAATCCGCGGGGTCCGGATCAAGGGAGGCGAAGGAGGGCAGTCTGACGTCTTTTGTCAGCTGCTTTACAAAGGCGATCGCCTTTTTCGCGCCTTCCTCCTCGGATTCCCAGTCAAGGCCCATTGCTGTCGCCACTCTGGCGTACCGCTCCACGCAGTACTCCATGTTGTATTCCATTACATAGGGAAGAAAGATAGCGTTGCATGTGCCGTGAGGCAGATCGTATATGCTGCCCAGCGCTTCCGCGATGCAGTGCACAGAGGCGACATCGGAATGGCTGAATGAGATGCCGCCGAGCATGCTGGCCATCAGCATGTTCCCGCGGGCTTCAATATCGCTTCCGTCATTGACCGCCCTTACCAGGTTTTGCGCGATCAGCTCAATGGAATACAGCGCCGCGGCGTCTCCGATGGGTTCGCTGTTTAAGGCGGTGAAGCCCTCTATCGCGTGGGTAAGGGCGTCAACGCCGGTGGTCGCCGTTACAGACGCCGGAACGCTGAGTGTCAGCTCCGGATCGCAGACCGCTGCTGTCGCGGCGGTGTAGGGGCTTTTGATCGTCATCTTGTATTTGTTTTTTGTGTCGGTGATGACTGAGGAAAAGGTGATCTCGCTTCCGGTTCCGGAGGTGGTGGGAACAGTGATCAGCGGCGGTCCCTGAAGCGTGGCCGCGGTTTTTCCCTCGAAGGGCTTGATGAATTCTGCGTTATGGGCAAGCAGGACTCCGATCGCTTTCGCGCAGTCGATAGGGCTTCCCCCGCCGACCGCCACCAGGCAGTCCGCTCCGGCTTCTCTGGCGGCGCGCGCTCCGTCCTCCGCGTTCACATCCTTCGGATTGGCTTCCACGCCGTCAAAGACAGAGCAGGGTATGCCGTTCTCCTCAAGGAGCTGTGTAATCTGACCCGTGATACCTGCCTTTACGATTCCGGGATCCGTGATGACAAGGATCCTGCTGCCGCCGGCGTTCCGGATCTCATCCGGGAGCTGTTTCAGTACGCCGCAGCCGTAAATGATCTTTGTGGGCAGGATAAATTCAAATGGTGAAGTGCATTTATAATCCATGGCAGCCTCCTTTGCTGGTTTATTGTGCTAATATAATAGCACGAAACGATGCCGCCGGAAACAAAAACGGTGGTATGATATAGGTAATATAATACGCGGTTCTGCAAAGGGAGGATAAGAAATGGATAATGAAATCAGAATGCTTAAGCTTAAGAGAAACGGAATGCTGGCTCAGAAGGTCATCAAGGGTCTTGAAAGCAGAAATATGACAGGGTATTAC
>CADBRP010000090.1 GCA_902797095.1 uncultured Eubacteriales bacterium
TCATTGACCTTCATCTTGGAGAGCATCTGTCCGACGATCACCTCGATGTGCTTGTCATTGATATCTACACCCTGGTTCTTATATACTCTCTGCACTTCCTTCAGGAGGTACTGGTATACGCCGTCCACACCGTTCAGACGCAGGATATCCTTCGGATCAAGCGGTCCGTTGGTGATGTTGGATCCGGCTGTTACGAACTCTCCCTCTGAAACGCAGATGCGCGCGCCGTAAGGAATCTCGTATACCGTTTCCTCTTCGCCCCTGACCTTGATCTCTGTCTTGTTGTCAGCTGTGGATTCGATTGAAACAACCGTTCCGTCAGCTTCGCAGATCTGAGCAAGACCCTTGGGCTTTCTGGCTTCGAACAGCTCCTCAACTCTCGGAAGACCCTGTGTGATATCCGTACCCGCAACGCCGCCGGTATGGAATGTACGCATGGTCAGCTGTGTACCCGGTTCACCGATGGACTGCGCGGCCTGGATGCCGACAGCTTCGCCGATATTGACGCTTTCGCCTGTCGCCAGGTTTCTGCCGTAGCACTTCGCGCAGACGCCGGTGCGGCTCTGGCAGGTCATGACCGAACGGATCGCTACGCGTGTGATGCCCGCCGCTTCGATCATGTCGGCCGCTGCCTCGCTGATCTCCTCATCCTGCTCCACGATCAGTTCTCCGGTCTCCGGATCCAGGATATCGTTCAGCGCGGTTCTGCCGATGATACGGTCCTTCAGCTTTTCGATGACTTCCTTGCCGTCATTGAACTCGCTGACTTCGATGCCCTCATAGGTTCCGCAGTCATCCTCACGGACGATGACGTTATGGGAAACGTCTACCAGACGTCTGGTCAGGTAACCGGAGTCCGCGGTACGCAGCGCCGTGTCAGCCAGGCCCTTTCTGGCTCCGTTGGAGGACAGGAAGTACTCCAGTACGGACAGGCCTTCACGGAAGTTCGCCTTGATCGGGATCTCGATGGTCTTACCTGTGGCGTTCGCCATCAGTCCGCGCATGCCGCCGATCTGGGAGATCTGCTTCTTATTGCCTCGAGCTCCGGAGTTCGCCATGATGAACAGGTTGTTCAGCGAACCCAGATTGTCCATCATCGCTTCGGTGACCTCATCCGTGGTCTTCTTCCAGATGTCGAGTACCTTGTCGTAACGCTCCTTGTCGGATACCAGGCCTCTTCTGTAAGCCTTGTCGTACTTGTCGACCTCAGCTTCCGACTTCGCGATGATCTCCGCCTTTGCGGGCGGGATCTCCATGTCGGAGATACTGATGGTGATAGCCGCCTTTGTGGAATAATGGTATCCCATGTCCTTGATGTAATCCAGCATCAGGACGGTTTCTGTATTTCCGTGGACACGATAGCATCTGTCGATGATATCGCCCAGTCTCTTCTTATCGCAGAGGAAGTCGATCTCCAGCGAATACGGATCCTTCTCTCTGTTCTCAACGTATCCCAGATCCTGCGGGATCTGCTGGTTGAAGATGAATCTTCCGACTGTGGATTCTACGAGCTTTCCTGTCTCGTCATCCGGTCCGGCGTACATTCTGACCTTGACTCTCGCGTGGATGCCGACCATGCCTGTCTCGTAGGCCATCAGCATCTCAGCCATGTCTGTAAAGATCTTGCCGTCGCCCTTCTCGGCGTCGGAATTTCTCATTCCTTCTTCCTGGCCCGGATGTGTCAGGTAGTAACTTCCCAGGATCATGTCCTGCGTCGGCGTGGTGATCGGAGATCCGTCCTTCGGCGCGAGGATGTTGTTTACGGACAGCATCAGGAATCTGGCTTCCGCCTGGGCCTCTACGCTCAGAGGAACGTGCACGGCCATCTGGTCTCCGTCGAAGTCAGCGTTGAACGCGGTACATGCCAGCGGATGCAGCTTGATCGCCTTGCCTTCCACCAGTACCGGCTCGAAGGCCTGGATGCCGAGTCTGTGCAGGGTCGGAGCACGGTTCAGCATGACCGGGTGCTCCTGGATGACCTCTTCCAGCACGTCCCATACCTCGGGGCGAACCTTCTCGACCATCCTCTTCGCGCTCTTGATGTTATGCGCGGATCCGTTCTCCACGAGCATCTTCATGATGAACGGCTTGAACAACTCCAGGGCCATCTTCTTCGGAAGGCCGCACTGATAGAACTTCAGTTCCGGTCCTACTACGATTACGGAACGTCCGGAGTAGTCAACACGCTTGCCCAGCAGGTTCTGACGGAAACGTCCCTGCTTGCCCTTCAGCATATCGGAAAGGGATTTCAGCGGTCTGGATCCGGGTCCTGTGACAGCTCTTCCTCTTCTGCCGTTATCGATCAGCGCGTCGACAGCTTCCTGCAGCATGCGCTTCTCGTTTCTTACGATGATATCCGGCGCGTTCAGCTCCAGCAGGCGCTTCAGACGGTTGTTTCTGTTGATGACTCTGCGGTACAGGTCATTCAGGTCGGATGTGGCGAATCTGCCGCCGTCCAGCTGTACCATCGGTCTGAGATCCGGCGGAATGACCGGAATAACATCCAGCACCATCCACTCGGGGCGGTTGCCCGAGATGCGCAGAGCCTCGATAACCTCAAGACGTCTGACAATACGGATCTTTTTCTGTCCGGTCGCCTTTGAAAGCTTCTCCTTCAGGTCTTCGCTGAGCTCTTCCAGGTCGACTCTTTCAAGGAGTTCCTTGATCGCTGCCGCGCCGATGCCTGCCTTGAACTTCACAGCGGGATCATCCATCGCTTCTCTGTACTGGTTCTCCGTCAGGATCTCCATGTAACCGAATCCGGAGTTGCCGGGATCGATCACGATGAAGTTCGCGAAGTACAGCACCTTCTCCAGCGTTCTGGGGGAGATATCCAGCACGAGGCCCATTCTGGAAGGAATGCCCTTGAAATACCAGATATGCGATACCGGCGTAGCCAGCTCGATATGTCCCATACGCTCGCGGCGGACCTTGGCCTTTGTGACCTCGACGCCGCACTTGTCGCAGACGATGCCCTTATAGCGGATTCTCTTGTATTTGCCGCAGTGGCATTCCCAGTCCTTTGTGGGTCCGAAGATCCTTTCGCAGTAAAGGCCGTCCTTCTCCGGCTTCAGAGTACGGTAGTTGATCGTCTCAGGCTTTGTTACCTCGCCGTAGGACCAGCTGCGGATCTTTTCAGGAGAGGCCAGCTCGATTTTAAGGGAGTCAAAACTGTTCTGTTCGTAGTTCATATCTTCACTCATTAAAGTACCCCTTTCTATTCTTTCTCAGCCTCGATTTCTTCATCGATCCCTGAAAGATCCATGTCATCCAGCTTGTATTCTTCTTCGTCCACCGATCTCAGATCAGCTTCATCCGGTTCCATTTCATCGGAATCGTCAACGAATTCGTCTTCCTCTTCATCCTCCAGAATACCGGGATCCTCCGGTTCTTCCATGGATTCGACCTCTACCATTCTGTCGATGGATGTAATGGAGTCGAGCTCGTCGGGATCTCTGATCTCGATTTCCTCGTTGTTTTCTGAAAGCGCCTTGACATCCAGGCACAGGGACTGCATTTCCTTGATGAGGACCTTGAAGGATTCAGGAATACCCGGCTCCGGAATATTCTCGCCCTTTACGATCGCCTCATACGTCTTGACTCTTCCGACAACGTCATCGGACTTGACGGTCAGGATCTCCTGCAGTGTGTAAGCCGCTCCGTAAGCCTCCAGCGCCCAGACTTCCATTTCTCCGAACCGCTGGCCGCCGAACTGGGCTTTTCCTCCCAGAGGCTGCTGCGTTACGAGGGAGTACGGGCCGGTGGATCTCGCGTGGATCTTGTCATCGACCAGATGGTGCAGCTTCAGCATGTACATGTATCCGACTGTGACCGGATTGTCAAAGTAATCGCCTGTTCTTCCGTCGCGCAGTCTCAGCTTGCCGCTTCCGTCGTATCCGCTCTCCTTGAGGAGCTCGATGATATCCCTCTCATTGGCTCCGTCGAATACCGGCGTCGCGATGTACCAGTCTCTGTTCTTCGCGGCCAGTCCCAGATGCACCTCCAGAACCTGTCCGACGTTCATACGGGACGGTACGCCCAGCGGATTCAGCATGACCTGCAGCGGCTGTCCGTTTTCAAGGAACGGCATATCCTCTTCCGGAAGGATCCTGGAGATAACGCCCTTGTTTCCGTGACGTCCCGCCATCTTGTCGCCGACGCTGATCTTTCTCTTTGTCGCGATATATACTCTTACCAGCTTGTTGACGCCCGGAGGCAGCTCGTCTCCGTTCTCTCTGGAGAATGTCCTGACATCAACAACGATACCTGTCTCGCCGTGGGGAACCTTCAGAGATGTGTCTCTGACCTCTCTTGCCTTCTCGCCGAAGATGGCACGCAGCAGACGTTCTTCCGCTGTCAGTTCCGTTTCTCCCTTCGGCGTGACCTTGCCTACCAGAATGTCGGAGGAATTCACTTCCGCGCCGATACGGATGATACCTTCTTCATCCAGATCCTTCAGGGCGTCTTCTCCCACATTGGGGATATCCCTTGTGATCTCTTCCGGTCCCAGCTTGGTGTCTCTCGCTTCGGATTCATATTTCTCGATATGGATCGATGTCAGAACATCATCCATGATCAGCCGTTCGTTCAGAATGATCGCGTCTTCGTAGTTGTAGCCTTCCCAGGTCATGAATCCAATCAGCAGATTCTTGCCCAGGGCCACTTCGCCGTTGGCTGTGGAGGGGCCGTCCGCGATGGTCTCATGCTCCTCGACATGCTCGCCCTTGACGACGATGGGTCTCTGGTTGATGCAGGTTCCCTGGTTGGAACGCTTGAACTTCAGCAGATGGTAGCTGTCCACGCCGGTGCCGTCATCTCTGGTGATCCGGATGCTGTCCGCATCCACATAGGTGACTGTACCGGCGGCTTTCGCCAGCTGTACAACGCCGGAGTCTCTGGCGGCCTTGTATTCGATACCGGTTCCCACCATGGGCGCCTCGGTGACCATGAGAGGCACTGCCTGCCTTTGCATGTTGGATCCCATCAGGGCACGGTTCGCGTCATCGTTCTCCAGGAAGGGGA
>CADBRP010000091.1 GCA_902797095.1 uncultured Eubacteriales bacterium
AGGCCTTTCGCCTCGGCGTCCTTCATGACATCGATGACCTCTTCCAGCGTCATCGTGGCGCTGTTATATATCATGCAGCCTTTCTTCGCGTATTCCAGCAGCGCGGGATTCACCAGGCTGCCCGCGTAGATGATAACGTCCGTTTTTCTAAGAAGATCCGCGCCGCGGACCGTGATCAGATCCGCCGCTCCGGGGCCAGCGCCTACAAAATGAATCATCGCTTCTCTTCCTCCCACTCGCTAAGTATGAGCCTGCCTTCCTCTGTCATTCCCAGAAGGCCGTATACATTTGAAAACATCAGCGCGCCGATGCGGTATCTGCCGGCAGTCCTGCGTTCAAGCTTTTCCTGCACCGCCTGCAGGATGCTCTCCATGACAGGGCCGCGAAGGCCCGCGTCATCCAGAAGCCCGATGCAGGCGTCAGTTGTCGCGGCCTCCATCAGGTCTCTGCAAAGGCTGGTGCTGCCGCCGCATACCGCGGCGTGCGCGCAGAAAACTTCGTTTCTTCCGTCAGCGTACTTTGAATGCGTGTTCATGATTCCGGCGGCGACCTTGCTGAGTTTTCCCGCGTGAGCCACCAGAAGCACCGTATCCACATCAGTGCCCGCGATCATATCCAGGGTTTCCCCCAGGAAATTGGAATATTTAAGAACCGGTATCCCCAGCGTGCCCGGATCGTGGCCCTCGATGTAGTCGGCGCCGTAGTTTCCGGGGGTTATCATGATCCGCCTGGAATCCAGGGCGATCTGACGGAGCTCCACTTCAATGGTATCCACCAGCGCCTGCTCGCTCATCGGCTCCACGATTCCCGTCGTTCCGAGAATCGAGATCCCTCCCGTAATGCCAAGCTTGGGATTGAAGGTCTTCTCCGCGGCCTGCTCCCCTTCGGGAACAGAAATGATCACCGAGATCCCTCCCCGGTAACCCTCCGCGTCGCAGACCGCCTGCACCGCTTCCGTGATCATCCTTCTGGGGCCGGAGTTGATCGCCGCGTTTCCCACCGGCTGATCGAGTCCCGGTTTCGTGACCCTGCCGACGCCTTTGCCTCCGTCGATAAGGATCCCGGGCGCCTCGCGCTTCTCCGCCTCCGCGCGGATCAGCAGGCCGTCCGTGACATCCGCGTCATCGCCGGCGTCCTTGGGAACCGCCGCCCAGGGGATCCCGTTTTCCCAGCCGTATTCTGTGACCGGCACCTCCACAGGAATTCCCTTCCCGGTGATAAGAGCCGCGGAATCAGGCGCGCTTCCGGTCAGAAGCATCCGCGCCGCGGCAGAAGCCGCCAGAGCCGCGCAGGTTCCAGTTGTGTATCCGCAGCGCAGCATCTTCGTGCCGCTGCGCCGGTAATGTTCAAAGGACATTCCCGCTCCTTTTTTTTCTTTTGATTATCCCGATCTATTCTCCGATAAAGCCGGGTGTCGAAAGATAGCGTTCTCCTGTATCCGGCAGAATCACAACGATGTTCTTTCCCTCGTTCTCAGGGCGTTCTGCCAGCTGCATTCCCGCCCAGAGCGCCGCGCCGGATGTGATTCCGACCAGAAGGCCTTCTCTCCTTCCGAGAAGCTGCGCCGAAGCGTAAGCGTCTTCCCCCGTCACTGTGATGATCTCATCGCAGATTTCCATGTTCAGAATCTCCGGAACGAAATTGGCGCCGATTCCCTGCAGGGGGTGCGGGCCTGCCTTTCCTTCCGACAGAAGCGGGGAATCCGAAGGCTCCACCGCAACGACGCGCACCGCGGGATTCTTCGACTTCAGATATTCACCGGTGCCTGTCAGCGTTCCCCCGGTTCCGACGCCCGCGACAAAAATATCGACCTTCCCGTCAAGATCCTCCCAGATCTCCGGCCCTGTCGTCTCAAAATGCGCTTTCGGATTGGCGGGATTCACAAACTGTCCGGCAATGATGCTGCCGGGGATCTCAGCCTTCAGTTCCTCGGCCTTTTCAATGGCGCCCGCCATGCCTTTGCTTCCCTCCGTAAGGACCAGTTCAGCCCCGTAGGCTTTCATCAGAAGCTGCCGTTCCACCGACATGGTGTCCGGCATGACGATGATCGCCCGGTAGCCTCTGGACGCCGCGATGGACGCAAGGCCGATGCCGGTATTTCCCGAAGTGGGTTCTATGATGGTATTTCCGGGCGCGAGCCTTCCGCTCTGCTCCGCGTCTTCGATGATCGTTTTAGCGACACGGTCCTTGATGGACCCCGCCGGGTTAAAGTACTCCAGCTTCGCGAACAGCTTCGCGTGAAGCTCCTGATCCGCCTCGATTCCGGCAAGCTCCATCAGAGGGGTCCCTCCGATCAGCTGATCGACAGATGTATATACCCTGCTCATCCTGTTTCCTTCCTTCCTGTTTTTTCGCAAAAGGTTTCTATTCTACCGAAAGCACCTTGTAGTCCTTTTCCTCTACAGCCTTTGTGAGAACAGCGCTGTCCACGTCTTCGCTCATTTCAACGACAGCGGTTCCCGCTTCATGGCTGACGGCCGCTTCCGTTACGCCGTCCAGCGCCTCCAGCGCTTTCTTTACAGCAGCTTCACAGTGCGGGCACATCATGCCTTCGATGTTCATGGTCTTTTTCATTGTCTTCATTTCCTCCTGATTCATTATATCACCAGATCCGTCGGCCGGACCATCTGATTCACTGTTTATGTTTTCGGCCTGCTTCCTCATCGGCCTGTCTTTCGCGGCACTGCGCACATCGAACAGATTCAGGCGCAGGGCGTTCATGCATACGCAAAAGCTGGACAGGCTCATCGCCGCGGCTCCGAGCATCGGATTCATGGACCATCCGCCCATGAGATGCACATACGCTCCCGCCGCGAGCGGAATCAGCAGCACATTGTAGAAGAACGCCCAGAAAAGGTTTTCATGGATGTTCTTAAGCACCGCCCTGCTGAGGCGGATCGCGGCCGCGGCGTCGGTCAGGCGGCTGTTGACCAGCACGATATCCGCCGCGTCAACCGCCACGTCGGCGCCGGCGCCGATCGCGATACCCGTATCGGCCCTTGTCAGCGCGGGGGCGTCGTTGATTCCGTCCCCGACCATCGCCGTCTTTCCTCTTTCGGAAAGCCTGCGGACCGCTTCCTCCTTGCCGGAAGGAAGCACGCCTGCTATGACCTCGTCGACTCCGACCTGATCTCCGATCGCTTTTGCCGTCTTTTCATTGTCTCCGGTCAGCATGCCCACGCGGATGCCCATATTCCGCAGCTGCCGGACTGCCTCCGGGCTGTCCTCCTTGATGGTGTCCGCCACGGCGATGATGCCGAGGAGCCGGTCTCCCGCCGTGAACAGCATCGGTGTCCTTCCCCCTTCCGCGATGGAGTCCGCTTTTTTCAGAAGGCTCTCCGGGACTGTGTCCGGCGTACCGAGAAACGACAGGCTGCCTCCCTTAAGCTCCTCTCCGCCAAGCTCGGCGCGCAGACCGTTTCCGGGAAGCGCCCTGAAATTCTCCACCGCCGGCAGTTCGATTCCCTGTTCCTTTGCTTTTTCAGTGATCGCCTTCGCGATGGGATGCTCGCTCCTCTGCTCCAGCGCGCCTGCGCACCGCAGCAGCTCCTGCTCAGACACCCCGTCCGCGGGAATCAGGTCGGTCACAACCGGCTCTCCCCTGGTGATGGTCCCGGTCTTGTCCAGCGCGACGATCTGCGTCCTTCCCGCTTCCTCAAGCGAGGCCGCGGTCTTGAACAGGATCCCGTTTTTCGCCCCGAGGCCGCTGCCCACCATGATGGCCACCGGCGTGGCCAGGCCAAGGGCGCAGGGACAGCTGATCACCAGCACCGAGATTCCCCGGGCCAGCGCGTATCCCGTTTCCGCTCCGGCCAGAAGCCAGATAATGATCACACATACCGCGATCCCGATAACCGCGGGCACAAAAATGCCCGACACTCTGTCCGCGATCTTCGCGATCGGCGCCTTTGTCGCCGCCGCGTCGCTGACCATCTGTATGATCTTCGCCAGGGCGGTATCCTCCCCGACCCGCGTGGCTCTGGCTTTGATGAATCCTGAAGTATTGATCGTGGCGGCAGATACCGGATCCCCCGCCTGCTTGTCCACGGGAATGCTTTCCCCTGTCAGAGCCGCCTCATTGACCGCGGTCACTCCCTCGGTGATCACGCCGTCAACCGGGATGCTGTCACCGGGCCTGACGATAAAAATGTCTCCCACCGCAAGCTGCTCCGCGGGGATCTCCCGCTCATTTCCGTCTTCGTCTTCGATTACCGCGGTCCGGGGCGCCAGCTTCAGAAGGCTCTTCAGGGCGTCGGTCGTCCTGCCTTTGGACATGGCCTCAAGCATCTTCCCGACGGTGATCAGCGTCACGATCATCGCCGCGGATTCAAAATAAAGGCTGTGCATATCTGCCGCGACCGCGCTCTGATCGCCCGCCAGCTGGTCCGCCGTCATTTTGAAAAGGATCAGCGCGCTCCACACAAAGGATGTCATGGAACCCATGGCGACCAGTGTGTCCATGTTGGGCGCCAGATGCGCCAGGCTCTTAAAGCCGCTGGTAAAAAAGCGTCCGTTGATCATCATGATGACCGCCGCGAGGATCATCTGCGCGATCCCCATGGCGATGTGATTTCCTTCAAAAAATCCGGGCAGCGGCCATCCCCACATCATATGCCCCATCGATCCGTACATCAGGATCACCAGGATGCAGACAGACGCGATCAGCCTCTTCCGAAGCTTCGGGGTCTCCGTATCCCGAAGCGCTTCCTCCTGCTCCATCATGCGCGCCTTCACGGCCGCGGCGTCCGATCCGCCCGCGGCGTTTTGCGATTTCCCTGCTGTGCTCGATCCGCCCGCTGCTCTCCCGGTTCCTGCCTCGGCCGGGGACGCGCCGTATCCCGCGCGTTCCACCGCCGTGATGATCTGCGAGGGATCCGCCGTCCCCTCCACTCCCATGGAATTGGTCAGAAGGCTGACGGCGACCGAGTCGACTCCGGGGACCTTCGCTACTGCTTTTTCAACTCTGGCCTGGCAGGCGGCGCAGCTCATTCCGGTCACTCTGTATTTCTGCATCGTCTCACCTCATCAGCTTTTTCAGGACTTCCACGAGTTCGTCGATCGACTCATCATTACCCTGCCGGATATCGCCGGCGACACAGGTCTTGATATGGCTGGCCAGAAGCTCCTTGTTGAAGCTGTTCAGCGCGCTCGTCACCGATGACACCTGGATCAGGATATCCGGGCAGTAGGCGTCTTTCTCGAGCATCCCCTCAATTCCGCGGATCTGGCCTTCGATCCTTTTCAGACGGTTCATCAGACTCCTGAATTCCTTCTCCGTCCGCTCCTTTGTGCGGCCGCTGTTATGCGCGCAGTGCGCGCAGGCATTCATTTGCTTTTTTGTTTCTGTATTGTTTTCCATTTTTTACCTCTTCAGGCTTTGCTGCGGTTTTTTGTTATGTTTTCTGAGTTTTAGATCTCTAACTTCCAGCGATATAGTATACCCCCGTAGGGTATTTGTCAAGGGGCTGCAAAACCGGGAAGCAAAGTTCTATCTTTTTTCATCTATGAGGCGCCGATTTGTCGAAGTTACCCCTACAAACAACCCCTGGAGCTCTTTCCCGCTCCAGGGGTTCTATCTTTTTTGTCTGTATTTGCCCGTTTTTGTCAAACCAGTTTTTGCAGATGGCTCTCCATTGGGTATATTTGGACAATTACCCGGCTTTTCACCAGAAAAAGATAGAACTTTGCTCTCAGGATTTTCCGGCGCGCGCCGTGAGGCGGTGCATGATAATGAGATACGACGAAATGACCATGATTCCGCAGACTGCCCAGGATACCGGATAGACCAGAATCAGGCTCCTGAACGTCCCTGCCTTTGGGAAGATCATGAACACCCAGAAGATCCTGAAAAGGCAGGAGCCGACGATGGTCAGGGCGGTCGGCACCATGGAATATCCCATGCCCCGGAGCGCGCCCCCGGTGACCTCGTAGGAGCTTGCCATGAAATTGAAAAGGCAGGCGAGCATCATGCGCTGAATCGCGAAATCCACCACCACGGGATCCGTGGCGAAGAAGCCGATGATCTGATAACGCAGCAGAATGAAAAACAGGTCCGTCAGCAGGCTTGCGGAAGCGCCGAACAGGAGCGACCACCTGAAGACGCTGCGGCACCGCTTCAGATTGTTCGCGCCGAAATTCTGGCTGGTGAACGTCATCGCGGCCTGCGTAAACGCGTTGATTACAAAATATGATATAAATTCCAGATTTTGGGCGGCGGCGGATCCCGCCATCGCGTCCGAGCCGAACCCGTTGATGGCGGACTGCAGAATGACATTGGAAAACGAGAAGATCATTCCCTGCACTCCCGCGGGCAGCCCGATCCTCATGATCTGGAGAAGCGGCTCCTTCCTGATCCCTATCATCCCCAGAGTAAACCGGAACCGGTCCTCCTCCCTGGCGAGAAGCACCAGAATGACCAGCGCGCTGACCATATTGGCGATTCCCGTGGCCACAGCAACGCCGGCAACGCCCCAATGGAACACGATGACAAAAAGCAGGTTCAGAAGGACATTGAAAAACCCGGATACAAGAAGGCAGTAAAGCGGCCTTCTGCTGTCACCTTTGCTGCGCAGGACCGCCGAGCCGAAGTTGTAGACCATGGCAAACGGCATGCCCAGCATGTAAAGCCGCAGATAGAGCACCGCCTGTTCCAGTACGTTATCCGGTGTGCCCATCAGCGTCAGAAGCGGCCGCGAAGCAAAGTATCCCGCCGCGATCAGAATGAATCCGCTGCAGACCGCCACCGTCATGGCGGTGATCACGGCGTCATGGATCCGGTCAGAGCTGCCCTCCCCGATCATCCGCGCCACGACCACATTGGCCCCCATGGACATACCGGTGAACAGCCCTATGATCAGAACGATCACAGAGGTGTTTGCTCCCACCGCCGCCATTGCGTGACTGGAGGCAAACCTTCCGACCACCGCGGTATCCGCCGCATTGAAAAGCTGCTGCAGGACACTGCTCGCCAGAAACGGCAGCGCAAAAAGAATGATCCGGTTCCATAGCGAACCCGAAAGCATATCGATCGAATACTGTTTTCTGTCCTGCCTGTTTTTTCTCATGAATGCCTCTGATGCCTCTGGTTTTTCAGCAAGTTTCCGAGACGGCGTTATTTCCGCCTGCGCATCCAGTATATCACTTCCGGGCAATAAAATATCCGGGAATTCACCCTCGCGGAACCTGCGAAAGCGATTTCCCGGATACCGGACTTATTTTTACAGATTTTTTACAAACAGCGTGCGGATCGCGTTCAGCACCGCCAGGACCATGACGCCGACATCCGCGAATATGGCCGCCCACATTCCTACAAGGCCCAGCGCGCACAAAAGCAGGCAAAGCACTTTGATGCCGATGGCAAAGACGATATTCTCCCGGACGATGCGCATGCATTTTCCTGAGATTCGGATCGCCTTCGCGATCTTCACAGGATTATCGTCCATCAGCACCACATCCGCCGCTTCGATCGCGGCGTCAGAGCCAAGCGCTCCCATGGCGATCCCGACATCCGCCCGGGAAAGCACCGGCGCGTCGTTGATTCCGTCCCCGACGAACGCGAGCTTTCCTTTGCGGGAGCCCCCCTTCTTTTCGGGGCCTTCGCCCGTTCCGGATTTTCCGTCCGTTCCGGCGCCTCCGGACAGGGATTCCACCTTTTCGACCTTGTCACCGGGAAGCAGCTCGCTGAAGACCTCTGTGATCCCAAGCTGTTCTGCAACCGCCTCCGCCGCAGCCTTTGCGTCTCCGGTCAGCATGATCAGGCGTTTTACCCCTGCCGCGCGCAGCTTTGATACGGCTTCCGCCGATGTCTCCTTGATCACGTCGGAGATCACGATGCATCCCGCGTATCTGCCGTCCGCGGAAACATGGATCCGCGTCCCCGCTTCCTCCGGGGTGCAGGGCAATCCTTCCGCTCCCGCCGGCGCGTCGGTTATTCCTTCTGCCCCGGCAAGCTTCATCATCTTCATATTTCCGGCGCATACAGTCTTTCCGTCGACCGACGCGCGGACGCCGTGACCGGCGATCTCTTCCACATCTTCAACGCTGCCGGTTTCCGCCGCGTCCCCCGCGGCGCCCCGCAATGCCAGCGCCACAGGATGCGAAGAATACATCTCCGCCCGCGCCGCCATCTGCAGCAGCTCATCCTGCGTAAGACCCTGCCGCGGATATACGCCCGTCACTTCAAAGACGCCCTTCGTCAGGGTCCCTGTCTTATCCATGACCACCGTGTCCACCGCGGACAGCGCCTCCAGGAAGTTGGATCCTTTTACCAGGATTCCCTCCCGGCTCGCTCCGCCGATTCCCGCGAAGAAACTCAGCGGGATGCTGATAACCAGAGCGCACGGGCAGCTGATGACCAGGAAGGTCAGCGCGCGGTAGATCCATTCGCCCCATTCCGCTGACATGCCCGGCATTGCCATCTGCACCAGAGGCGGCACCAGCGCCAGAAGGACCGCGCCGATTACCACCGCGGGAGTATAGACCCTGGCGAACCGGGAAATGAAATTCTCGGAGCGGGATTTTCTGGAGCTTGCGTTTTCCACGAGATCCAGGATCTTCGAAGCTGTGGATTCCTCAAATTCCCTTGTGGTCCTGATTCGCAGCACACCGTTCATGTCGATGCTTCCGCTGATGACCTCGTCGCCGGGACGCACGGAACGCGGAACGCTTTCCCCGGTCAGGGCGCTGGTATCCATGCTGGCGTTTCCGTCTTCTACGATTCCGTCGATCGGGACCTTTTCTCCCGGCTGGACCAGGATCACCGTTCCGATCTCCACCTCATCGGGATCGACCTGCTCAATACCGTCCGGACCTTCAATGTTGGCGCAGTCCGGCCTGATGTCCATCAGCTCGCCGATGTTCCTGCGGCTCCTTCCCACAGCGCAGCTCTGGAACAGCTCGCCGATCTGGTAAAAGAGCATGACCGCCACGGCCTCGGTGAAATCTCCGGTCCTGCAGACCGCAAGCACCATCGCGCCGATCGTCGCGATGGCCATCAGCAGATTCTCGTCCAGGGGCTGCCTGTTGATAATGCCCTTTCCTGCCTTTTTGAGAATGTCATATCCGATCACCAGGTAGGGGATCAGATACAGAACGCACATGACGGGCCTGCTCAGATGCACAAAGCAAAGGGCGATCAGCAGGACAGCCGATATTATGATGCGGATCAGGGTGTGTTTCTGTTTCCTGTTCATGACAGCCTCCCTGCCCTTTCACCGGCGGCATCAGAGATAGATCTCGCAGTCGTCCTCTACCTTTTTGCAGTTCTTTCTGACTTCTTCCATTACCGTCTGCGGCTCCGCGCCCTCTTCGAATTCGACTTTCATCTTCAGCGCCATGAAATTCACAGTGGCTTCCTTGACGCCTTCCGTCTTGTTCGCCGCGAGCTCCATCTTGTTCGCGCAGTTCGCGCAGTCCACTTCGATCTTATATGTCTTTTTCATAGTTCCCTCCGCTTACGATTAAACGATTGCTTAATTGTCTATTCATATGATACATCTCGGCCGGCGCCGTGTCAACCGGAAGAACTCATTTCAGGCAATTAAAAATTGAAAACTTCCTGCCTTTGCATTAGAATTAGTTCATAAAGACATTGGAGGTAAGCCTGTGGGTAAAACGATCAAACTGCCGCACGAACACGATATGAATTCAGCTGAAATAATGAGGCATATGCCCTCGGGCGGGGAACTTCAGACGGTCGCCGCGCTGATGAAGCTTCTGGGAGATCCCAGCAGGCTCCGCATTTTCTGGATCCTGTGCCATGTTGAGGAATGCGTCGCGGACATTGCCGCCATGACTGAAATGAGCAGTCCGGCGGTTTCGCACCATCTTCGGGTACTGCGTGACGGCGGGCTCATCACCTCACGGCGCAAAGGCAAGGAAATGCACTACAGGGCGGCTGAGACACCTCTGGCGCAGAAGCTGCACCACGCGATGGAGGAGATCATGGACATCTCCTGCCCCAGGAAATAAATAAGGAAAGGAACATCCGCAATGTCCGATCTTGAGAAAGCAAGAGCCTTTTTCGGCAAAGACATTTACGCTTCGGAAACCACCGGCATCGTGATCACGGAGGTCGGGGACCGGTACGCGAAGGTGGAGCTCGATCTGGATGAGCGCCATTACAATGCTCTGGGGCATGTCATGGGCGGCGTCTATTTCACAATGTCCGATTTCGCGTTTGCCATCGCTTCCAATTTCAACAGCGATCCGTGCGTCACGCTTGCCAGCCAGATCGTGTTTCTGAATTCGGCGCGGGGCAGGCATCTGACCGCGGAGGCGCGCTGTCTGAAGGACGGCAGGAACACTTCGTTTTTTGAGATAAGCATTACAGACGAACAGGGCACTTCGGTGGCGAAGGTCACCACCGAGGGCCGTAAGATCAACGGATAACAGGTTAACGGATAATAAGGGAGGTCATCATGGATAAAAACAGACCCAGAGCACGAAAAGTCACACACTCCGGAAGCGGTTCCGGAGTAGGAAGGACCGGTTCCCACAGCTCGGGCAAGTCGGGCGGCGGCAGCTTCTTTGGAAGCTCCGGAGGCCACAGCAGTTCCGGCAGCCACAGCAGCTCGGGCGGAAGCTCCGGAAGCAGTTACTCCGGGGGCGGAGGCGGTTTCCGTTCTGTGACCCGCAGCAAGCCGGGATGCATGACGATCATCATCGTTCTTCTGGCGCTGATTTTCGGCGGAGGCGGCATGGCTGCCAACGGCATCTTCGGAAACGGGTCTGACTATCAGGAAACGATCCAGGCAGGAGGCGGCACACAGAACGGCTGGTACACGAATCAGAGCCAGAACGGCCAGCTCAACACAAACGTCTCCCCTGACGCCAGGGCCCGCTTCACAACCATCAAAGGCGACGGCTCCGACACCATGACCATCATGGTCTACATGTGCGGAACGGATCTGGAATCCAGGAGCGCGATGGGCACCAGCGACCTGAACGAGATGATCAGCGCCACCGTGGGCAGCAAGATCAATCTGATCGTTTACACAGGCGGATGCAAAAGCTGGAGAAACAGCGCGATCAGCAGCACAAGGAACCAGATCTGGCAGATCTCCAACGGCAACATCAGGTGCCTGGTGGACAACGCCGGAAACGAGGTCATGACGAAGCCGGAAACTCTGACCACCTTTATCAAATTCACGGCGAAGAACTTCCCCGCGAACCGGAACGCGCTCATCCTCTGGGATCACGGCGGCGGCTCCGTCAGCGGCTACGGCTACGATGAAAAGAGCCCGCGCAGCGGCTCCATGACGCTTTCCGGCATCAATACCGCGCTGAAAAACGCAGGCATTAAGTATGATTTCATCGGCTTTGACGCCTGCCTGATGGCAACAACGGAAACAGCGCTTATGCTTTCCAACTACGCCGACTATATGATCGGAAGCGAAGAGACCGAGCCGGGCATCGGCTGGTATTACACCAACTGGCTCTCCGCCGTATCGAACGACACCTCCCTCTCCACACTGGACATCGGAAAGATGATCGCGGACGACTTTACCAATCAGTGCGCGAGACGCTGCCCGGGACAGTCCACAACACTTTCACTCGTGGACCTTGCCGAGCTTTCCCAGACGGTGCCATCGAAGCTGAACGCCTTCGCGGATGACGCCAGCACAAAGATCAGCAGCGGCCAGTATAAAGAAGTCTCCCTGGCAAGAGGCAAGTCGAAGGAATTCGCCCGCGGAACCGGGATCGATCAGGTCGACCTGATCCATTTCGCGCGTCTGCTCGATTCCAAACCCGCGAAGGAGCTTGCCGACACCATCTCCGAGGCTGTCAAATACAATGTCACCTCGAGCAATACCGCAAACGCTTACGGACTGTCCATCTACTTCCCGTACAAGTCCCTGAACAAGGTGGACAGCATGACCAATACCTACGCGCAGATCGGCATGGATGACGACTACACGGCATGCATCCGCAAGTTCGCGCAGATGGAAGTCAGCGGCCAGGCTGTCGGAGGAGGCGGCACTTCCCCGTTTGAAGCGCTCATGGGCACAGGCTCCGGATCCGGGTCCTCCGACCTCTCATCCCAGGCCATGCAGCAGCTGATCAACTCCCTGTTCTCCGGCGGCTTCACAGATTTCCGCAGGATCGGACTTCCGGAGCTCGACAGTTCCAACACCAGGTTCCTCAGCGAGGATTCCCTTGATTCCACTGAGGTGGCTTCGTACATTTCCGAAAACATGATCACGGCGGATGATCTGAAATGGCAGAAGAACAAAGGCGGCAAGCGCGCCATCATCCTCAGCGACGACCAGTGGGATCTGATCAAGAGCGCCGATCTGAACATGCTTTACGATGACGGCGAAGGCTATGTCGATCTCGGCCTTGACAATGTGTACGATTTCGATGACGACGGAAACCTGCTCCCGACTGAGTACCGCGACTGGATCTCGCTGAACGGCCAGCCTGTCGCGTACTATCATACGGAAACCCTGGAAAAAGGAGACGACCAGTACGTCATCACCGGTTACGTTCCGGTCACACTGAACGGCAAAGACGCCCGTCTGATCATCTCCTTCGACAATGAGAATGAGGACGGCTATGTGGCCGGCGTCAGCTACGACTACGATTCGGATGAGGCCGAGACCGCCGCCAAGACCCTCGAAGGTCTGAAGAAAGGCGACAAAGTCCAGTTCCTGTGCGACTTCTACTCTTACGAAGGGAATCACAAAGGCAGCTATAAGCTTGGAAACGCGATGACCGTAAACGATCCCGAAAGCATCAGCATCACCAACACCGATGTCGGGGACGGCAAAGTCCTGATCCTCTACAAGTTCACCGATATCTACGGCGAAGAGTACTGGACCCCGCCGATTCAGATGTAAGGGGAAAACAGAACATAGAGAACAGGAAATAGAAATAGAAAATAGAAAAGGCACCGGCCATTGCGGCCAGTGCCTTTTTTTACTGTGTTGTTCTGCGTTGCTGTGTTACTCAGCGTACAGGCCGAACGGATCCTCGCTCGCTGCTGTGACCGGTGAATCCTGCTGAAGAACAGCCGCAGGCGCCTTTGCGTCTCTCGCAGCCTTTGCTGCAGCGCTTCCGGCTGCGGCTGCCTGCATGATCTTTCTGCGGAGCTCGTCTTCCAGTCTGGACAGCTCTGCTTCAGCTTCACGCCGCTTCGTTCTGCCTTCATCCTGGATCTTCAGGACTTCATCGATCGTTGTAATCAGGCTGTTCTGCGTTTTCTCGAGTGTCTCGATATCCACGATTCCCCGCTCATATTCCTTGGCGGAGGATACTGTAGCCTGATGCAGCGCCTCTGCGTTCTGAATCAGCATCTGGTTCGTAGCGTCCGTAACCAGCTGCTGTGCCTTTGCGGCTTCCTGTGAATGCGCCAGTCCGAGAGCGATGAGCATCTGGCTCTTCCAGAGCGGAAGAGAGTTCACCAGCGTCGACTGGATCTTCTCGGACATGAGCGTGTCATTGTTCTGCACCATGCGGATCTGCGGCGCCATCTGCAGCGCGACAGTTCTCGTCAGCTCCAGGTCGTAGATCTTTTTCTCAAAACGCTCGCATTTGTTGTTCAGATCATCCAGCGCCTGCACATCTTCCGGAAGCTTGCTTTCTTCCGCTCTCTTGCGCAGTTCCTCAAGATCTGTCATGCGGACTTCGTCCAGCCTTTTCTTGCCGGCCTCGATGTACATGGACAGTTCCTTGAAATACAGATGATTCTTTTCATAAAGCTTGTCCAGCAGCGCGATGTCCTTCATCAGGATGACCTGATGATCCTGAAGAGCGTCCGCGATCTTGTCTACATTTTTCTCCGCGGCGGAGAACTGGGCTTTCTTGTGCTCCAGCTTTTTCTCAGCGCTCTGGAACATGCCAAAAATGCCTTTCTTTTCCTCGCCGCTGGTCTTGAATTCTGTGACCAGATCCGAAAGAAGGTCTCCCACCTGACCCAGATCCTGAGTCTTTACGCTTGTCAGAGCCGACTCGGAGAATTCCGCAAGCTTCTGCTGCGCGCCGCTTCCGTACTGGAGCACCATGCCGGTATCCGTCACATCAATGGTCTTGGCGAACTCTTCGATCTTTGCCATCTCCTCGGCTGTGAATTTCGGTTCAGCCGGTGCCGCCTGCTGTGCCTGCGCGGCCTGCTGTGCCGGTACCGCCGGCACTGCCTCTGCTGCCGTAGTTTCTGCTGCAGTCTGCATCGTTTCCATTTCTTCCATTACTGTTCCCTCCTGCCGGAAGCGCCGGCCCGCGTGTTTTTGCTGTTCCCGTTCCGGCCCGCCTGATTCCTGCCGCCGGTTCGGTTATTTTCTATTTCTTGAAGTCCGAACTCAAAAGTCCATCCTGTTTGAGCAGCATCTTGAGAACGCTGATATCCGCCTGCGCGTCCACGATTCCGTCTTCATAAAGCCGGTTCAGAAGATTTCCGCAAGCCTCGGTGACGAGCTGGAGCCCGCTGATCAGATCCGCCTTCAGCTCATCCATATCATCCCCGGTGATCTCCTTCTTCGCGTAGGACATGTATGACTCCGCGGAGTTTATGATCATCGGAAGGTAGCGGTCGGTCAGCCGTTTGATCTCCGTCTCGGAACCCGGGACCTCCTCCACTCTGCGGAAGATTTTTTCGATGATCGGAATCAGCCGCTCCAGTCCCGAGCGGATCTCTTCATCGGAAGTTTCCGCCTTCAGATCCTCCAGCTTCCTTACATACTCGTTCTTCTTATCCTTGAGCAGATCTCCGGTTCCGGCGCGGAAGCTTTCGGATACCGCCGGCTTTTTCCGGATCTTCGGTTTTCTCTGATCCTGTTTCTGCGTCGTCATGATGACGTCAGGAATCCAGTCGGTCTTGTAGCTCACCGTCTCGGGGAGTATCTTCAGTCCGCTAAAAAAAGTCTCCGCAGTGAAAAAGGCCAGCTGTCCCTTTTCGCCGGCTTTGATTCCGCTCGCCCCTGTCTTTGCGGTAACCTGATCCACCTTGACGTCGTCCTTGTAGATCTCAACCTGCATGCGCAGCTCCCGAAGGTCCGCGCCTGTCGTATTCTTGATTTCCAGATAATAATCCCTGCTCGGCGTCGCGCCGCCCCGGTTGATCAGACGGTAGTTCCCGTTCTCGAAGATGTCGCGCAGCCAGGCGATCACGCCCCTGCGGAACTGCTCTTCCCTTTCTTCTCTCTCTTTCATCTGATCGCTCATGAGCCTTACCTCCTTCACTGAATAATATTATATACGAACGTTTCCGCGCACGCCACAAAAAACTCACAAAAGCAGGCGCGGCCGGGCTCGGGTTGCCGGCACTTCTGCGTTCGGCGGGGATGGCGCTTCTGTGCTTGGGTTTCTGGCGCTTCTGTGTTTTTGAAATGTCATTATATGGAATTTTTGTTGTATGATTTATGCTGTACAGCTTTAAATTCCAACTTCCTGTTTTTTCTGACCGTCAAAACCTCCAAAATCCAGGACGGTTTTGGATTATTAATGATTTTTTAATTATATTCCAAAAAATCACCTTCAAAAGTTGGATTATAAAAGCCTTCGACAAAATAATCCAACAAAGGCCGTTTCAAACGCCTGAAACAGGAGCCCAAGAGCATGCTTCTTGGAATACTCTCAGAGATGATCAAATAATTCCAAGAAATCCGATACCAAGGGCCGGATCACCGCGATCTTACTCGTCCTTCTCGAACTTCTCTTTTAAAGCGCCGCAGACGGGACATTCGAAATCCTCGAGTACATCTTCCCAGAGTGTTCCGAGGGACGATCTCCTTATTTCTGGCGCTTCTGTGCTTTTGAAATGTCATTATATGGAATATTTGTTGTATGATTTATGCTGTGCTGCCTTAAATTCCAACTTCCTGTTTTTTCTGACCGTCAAAACCTCCAAAATCCAGGACGGTTTTGGATTATTAATGATTATTTAATTATATTCCAAAAAATCACCTTCAAAAGTTGGATTATAAAAACCTTCGATAAAATAATCCAACAAAGGCCGTTTCAAACGCCTGAAATAGGAGCCCAAGAGCACGCTTCTTGGAATACTCTCAGAGATGATGAAATAATTCCAAGAAATCCGAAACCTGAAGCCGGATCACCGCCATACAAAAGCCAGAAACCAAATCACCGCTGCACAAAAGCCAGAAACCTGATCACCGCAGTCCGAGCAGTCCGCGCAAACCATGAAAAAAGCCGCTGCGCCGGCAGTTCAGCGCAGCAGCTCTTCAACAGTTTCATGCCGGCCCAGATGCGCCGGCCTCGCTTCAAAACCGCGACCTTACTCGTCCTTCTCGAACTTCTCTTTTGAAGCGCCGCAGAGGGGACATTCGAAATCCTCAGGTACATCTTCCCAGAGTGTTCCGGGGGCGATGTCCTTATCAGCGAAACCCGCTTCTTCGTTGTATTCCCATCCGCAAAGCTCACATACGTAAATCATGTCGTCCTTCCTTTCTGAAATAATATCTGAAATAATCAGTGTATAAACAGTTTATTCTTTCTCGATTTCCTTCGCGACCAGTCCTTCCGCGGCGTACTTGCGGCGCAGAAGCGGCTTTTCGATCTTGCCGGTGGGATTCCTGGGAACATCCGCGAAGATGATCTTTCTCGGTCTCTTGTATCTGGGAAGATCCAGGCAGAATTCCTCGATTTCCTCCTCGTAGGTGTCCCTGCCCTCCTTCAGCTCGATGATCGCGGCGGCGATTTCGCCGAGTCTTGGATCCGGAAGGCCGATTACCGCTACATCCTTGATGTCGTCGTGCTTTCTGAGGAAGTCCTCGATCTGCACCGGATAGAGGTTCTCGCCTCCGGAGATGATGACGTCCTTCTTCCGGTCGACCAGATAGATGAATCCGTCCGAATCCATTTCGGCCATGTCTCCGGTGAAAAGCCATCCGTCCTTCAGGACTTCCGCGGTCGCCTCTTCATCGTTGTAGTAGCACTCCATGACTCCGGGGCCCTTGACCGCCAGTTCTCCGACCGTGTCAGGCTTCGTGATGTCCAGTCCGTCCGCGCCGACGATCCTGGTCGCCCATCCGTATCCGGCCTTGCCGATGGCGCCGACCTTATGGATGTTCTCGATCCCAAGGTGTACACAGCCGGGGCCGATGGATTCACTGAGTCCGTAGTTGGTATCGTAGTCATGCTCCGGGAAGACCTTCTTCCATCTCTTGATGAGGCTGGGCGGCACCGGTTGCGCGCCGATATGCATAAGCCTCCACTGATCCAGATTGTATTCCGAAAGATCCACCGCGCCGCTGTCGATCGCGTCCAGGATATCCTGCGCCCAGGGCACCAGCAGCCAGACGATGGTGCAGTGCTCCTCAGAAGCGGCTTTCAGGATGTATTCCGGCTTGGTTCCCTTAAGGATGACCGCTCTGCTTCCGGCCTGAAGGCTGCCGAACCAGTGCATCTTCGCGCCGGTATGATAAAACGGCGGGATGCAGAGGAAACAGTCGTCCCTGCTCTGTCCGTGATGCTTCTGCTCGCAGATCGCGGAATGAGTCAGGCTTCTGTGCCTGTGAAGAATCGCCTTCGGGAATCCCGTTGTGCCGGAGGAGAAATAGATCGCTCCGAAATCATCGTCGCTCAGTTTGATGTCCGGCGCCTTGGAGGAGCAGTACTCAATGTACTGGTCATAGCTTTCCGCAAAGACAGGGCAGTCCTCGCCGACATAGAGCAGCAGATTCACATCCGGGATGCGGTCGCAGATGTTCTCGATACGGCCGGTGAACTCCGGCCCGAACACCAGGCCTGTGCAGTCCGCTTTCTTGAGGCAGTACTTGATTTCATCCGCGGTATATCTGAAGTTCAGCGGCACGGCAAGCGCGCCGGTCTTCAGGATCCCGAAATATACGGGAAGCCAGTCCAGGCAGTTCATCGTCAGGATCGCGATCTTATCGCCCTTGTGAATGCCTCTCGTAAGAAGGAAATTGGCAAAGCGGTTCGCCCGCACATCAAAATCCTTCCAGGTCATCTCCTTGCGTCCTATCTCGTGGGGATTCGCTTCGATCAGCGAATATTCCTTCCATGTGCGCCGGTTTGAATCCTCCGCGTCCGGGTTGATCTCCACCAGCGCCACTTCATCTCCGTATTCTTTCGCGTTTCTTACCAATAAGTCTGTGATCGGCATCGGTCAGTTATTCCTCCGTTTCATGAAAATGCAGCAGCAGGGGCACATGGATCCCCTCCTGCACAGCCTGCCTGAAGGCTGCTCCGTCACCCGGCTTTCCCGCGTGCGTTCCGTAATGTGTCGGCACCGCGATGTCAGGCTGCAGAATGTTGACAAGCTGCGCGGCTTTGGCGGCGTTCATCGTATACTTGCCGCCAACAGGCACGAACGCGATATCGCATTCCACCGCGGCGCTCTCATCCGTCAGATCCGTATCTCCCGCGACATAGACCCTGCGGCCGTCTATGGTCACTACATAGCCCAGCCAGCCTTTGCTCTTCGGATGAAACGGCTTCAGCCTGTTGTACGCCGGTATCGTCTCGATAAGAAGACCGCCGATGTCCATCTGCTGGCCGGGATCCATCTGCAGGACCTGCGTCGTGATGATCCCCGACTCCGACCACGCCTCAAACGAACTGCTGGGAATCACCAGCATCGTATCATCCCTTAAGACCTTGCGTATCGACGCGGGATCAAAATGGTCATAGTGATCATGTGTAATAAAGATCACGTCCGCGTCATGCCGCTCCTCTTCCAGGCAATACGGATCAAAATAGATCACCTGATCTCCCTGGATCCGTATGCTGCTCTGTGTATTGATCGTAATCTGTTCTATCATTTTTCTGTTTTATGCAGAGCTCTCTGCTTCTTCCAAAGCCAGCGCTTGCGGTACTTGACATCCGAGTACCTTTTGATCCGGTTCATATAGACCGGATTGAAAATGCCGCCGGCGATTCCGACAACCGGGACTGTCTGCAGGAATTTCAGATACATCATCTCATCCGACAGAGCTCTGGATGTCTTCGCGATCTGATCCCTCATGCTTCCATAGAAGGAATAGTCCTCTTCGTCGATCCTGCGCATCAGCGTATCCAGCTCATCACTGAGGATCTCCGCCTGCCTTCCTCTGGCGAAGGCGGCCTCGATCAGCTTCAGGATAAAAAACTGTTCAGTCTTTGTCTGGTACTCGAACCGGTAGCTGGACGCGGTAAGATACACCGTGCGCAGCAGCATCCCGGTAAACAGCGCGATATCCGGCACTCCGACCCCAAGAAGGCCAAGGCCGGCCCCTTCCACACTGGTAAG